>JAQBNV010000066.1 GCA_028288395.1 Adhaeribacter sp.
CATTAAATAAGAATCAAATAAATGAAAGCTGCCATTCGTAGAAGTTACGGTTCATTCGATACCCTAAAGGTCGAAACAATAGAAAAACCTACTGCCAAAGATAATGAAGTACTGATAAGGGTTTATGCTACAACCGTTAATAGAACCGATTGTGCTGTGCTAATGGGTAAACCATTTATCATGAGGTTTTTCACTGGCTTCTTAACACCTAAACTACCCATTACAGGAACCGATTTTGCCGGTAGAATTGAAGCGGTAGGTAAAAATGTAAAGGCTTTTAAAGTTGCCGATAAGGTTTGGGGGTTTAACGATCTGGGTTTAAGCTCGCAGGCAGAATATATGGTATTTCCGGAAGATGGCGCAATGGCTATAATACCGGAGAGCTATACTTATGAGCAAGCGGCGGCCAGTCTGGAAGGAGCGCATTATGCTTATAATTTCATGAATAAAGTTAACCTTAAACCAGGCGATAAAATTCTTCTTAATGGGGCCACAGGTGCAATCGGTTCGGTATTGCTGCAATTTCTGAAATATTATAACCTCTATGTTACCGCAGTATGCAGTACCAAAGACCTGGAACTGATAAAAGCCTTGGGAGCGGATAGAATATATGACTACACCCGGGAGGATTTTACCGAAGATGATGAAAAATATAATTTTGTTTTTGATGCCGTTGGTAAAAGTACTTTCGCTAAATGCAAGGCTTTATTAAAACCAGGTGGGGTATATATTTCATCAGAGTTAGGGCCGATGGCGCAGAACCTGTTTTTGCCATTTATTACCAAAGTTAATGGCGACAAGAAAGTCATCTTTCCGGTTCCCTCTGATATCAAAAGAACTATAAATTTTATCAAAACGCTCATTGAAGAAGAAAAATTTAAACCGGTGATAGATAGAAAATATCTTTTTGATAATATCAGTGAAGCCTATAGGTATGTTGCATCCGGGCAAAAAACAGGAAACGTGGTGATTTCATTTGAAAATCATACCTAGTCCTATTAAGCTTTATATTCAGATAAAAAGAAAACAAGCGCAATAATAAATCTTTACCCAACCATCCGGATACTTCCTGCTTCGTGGATAATGGGAATCAACATTTTCAATGGCTTGTATTTCAAATTCTTAAAATTATTTATGTAAAAATATTGTAGAGATGGAAACAAAAGATGGCAAGCAAGCCGTGTATGCGAGAAACCGAGAGGACTGGCGAAACTGGTTGACCCAAAACAGTCAATCGGAGAAATCAGTTTGACTAATTTTGTACCATAAAAAAAGTAAGATAGAGAGCATAAACTTAATCGAAGCCACCGAAGAAGCGCTATGCTTTGGGTGGATCGACAGCCTTGCGAAAAAAAGAGATGACGAAAGCTATTATCGGACTTTTACACCGCGAAATCCTAAAAGTAAATGGAGTAAACCTAATCGGGAACGGGCAGAAAGGATGATAGAAAACAACTTAATGACAGAACAGGGCCAGCAATTGATTGACCGGGCGAAAAGCACCGGAAGATGGGATTCCTGAAATACTAAAAATAAGCGCGTACCCTTAATCCTGTTTGCTATTGCTGGCTTTTCGATTATATAATGTATTAATTTAATTAAGTATGTTTGGGGCCGCCGACAATACGCCACTTGCAATGGACCAACAGATGTAAATGCAGTGAACGTCAGCGACCAGGTTAAAAATGTAATAAATAAAATGTATTATGAATGCCCACCATGTTTATAAAATAACTGTAAAATGGAATGGTAATAAAGGAGAAGGTACCCTTAATTATGGCGCGTATGAACGTAGTCATACCATATCGACGGACCATAAAAGTGATATTACAGGCTCCTCCGACCCTGCTTTTAGAGGCGACAAAACGAAGCATAATCCGGAAGAATTACTGGTCTCTTCCATTTTGGCTTGTCACATGTTATGGTATCTTCATTTATGTTCTGAGGCAGGTGTAATTGTAACTGATTTTAGCGATAATGCTACCGGAACAATGGTAGAAAGTGCCAACGGAAGTGGATATTTTACGGAAGTGACGCTAAATCCTGTCATAATCGTAAAAGACGTTTCCATGATAGCGAAAGCGATTGCCTTACATAAAACAGCCAACGAACGTTGCTTCATTGCCAACTCCGTAAAATTCCCGATATACCATAATCCTACTTGTAAGGCACTTTACCAGTAAAGCCAGGAATGCTATAAGAAACAGCAGGTGGGTGGCCTGGTACATGCCGGGCAATTTATCTTAATCAGAATAATTAAAAGAAAATAATAGGTAAGTGACCCTCCTGGAAACATCTGATTTATCTGAAGCGCAAAAAAAGGATATTTTAAGCCTTTGGAACCAGGAATATCCGGTAAAATTAAATTTTATAAGATTTGCGGATTTTGAAGATTATCTACATAATCTGAAGCGGCAAAAACATTACTTAATGAGAAATGAAGCAGGAGAAATGCAGGGATGGGGATTCGTTTTTGAAAGAGATGCCGAAAAATGGTTTGCGTTGATCTTAGCGGGTAAAAGGCAGGGGGTGGGCTACGGCACCCAACTTTTAACTAAACTAAAAGAACAAGAGAAAAAATTAAGCGGCTGGGTTATTGATCATAACCGCGATACAAAACTATGCGGGGAATATTATAAGTCACCTTTAGGATTCTATTTAAAAAACGGATTTATCAGCTACCCGGAAATACGATTAGAAACAGAAACTATATCGGCTGTTAAAATCGAGTGGACGCTTAAATAAAATGCTTTCTCCTGGTCAAACATTTATGATTAGGCCGGTTTTAAGGCGACACGAGTTTATTTAACTTTTAAGCAGCAATGGTAAAAAAGAAAGACAGGATAAGCGGTGATAATGAATCCATTTAAAACAAATACCACTACAGGGGGGTATAGCCGTATATTAGTGATAAATATACTTGCTGCCGTGGCAGAAACCGGCCGCAGCTGGTTGAAGGGACGAAAATATTCCGGATACCAGCCACCAGAATAGTTTTAATTTAATATATTTAATACAGACATTTACGTTTTATTCCGGATTAACCATTATGAACAAAATCACTTTACTTCTTTTTGCCTGTGCTGTCCTTTTGGTGGGAGGGTGCAAGCAAATAGACAAACTTTTTACCTTTAACATCAATCGGTCCCAGGCAATTACGGTACCCAAAATGGCTATTATCCCAGGATTAACGGTGATGGGCGCGCCGGTAGTTATAAATGCCGATACGAAAGAAGAATTCCGGAAGCAGAACACCGCCGCGGAGCTGGTAAAAGATGTAACCCTTCACAAAATAATAATGAACCTGGAAAGCCCGGCCAACGAAGATTTTGGCTTTTTAAAAGACGTGGAGCTTTTTCTGGGAGGCGATAATTTGCCGGAGGTGAGTGTGGCCTATTTACGCGACATACCTGCCAATGCCGGCCGAACCCTGGAACTGACCACGACCAATGTTAAGTTAGATAAATATCTTAAGGCCAATAGTTACACGCTCCGCACCCGCGGTACGGCTGATGAAACGGTGCTGGAAGATATAACGGTTAAGGTGGATATGACCT
Organism: Adhaeribacter sp.; assembly: GCA_028288395.1. Classification (GTDB taxonomy): domain Bacteria; phylum Bacteroidota; class Bacteroidia; order Cytophagales; family Hymenobacteraceae; genus Adhaeribacter. Next base: position 3,558 of record JAQBNV010000066.1, read on the forward strand.
TTAAGGTTACCGCCGACCTACTATAGGAAAATATTACTGGCAATAATAATCGGCTGCAGATGCTTTCTTTTTTATTGGCAAGGCCCACTGGGGTAAGCTGTTGGGGTAGCGCCTAAAATAGGACCTGAAGATAGCCGGGAAGCGGGGTAGACCGCGCCAGCTACTTCTGCGCTGTGGGATCAAAAATTGAATTTTCAACGCCATTATAGGAGCGTCTTACCAATAATCACTTTTTCGTATATGTCTACAGCATAAGCCTTGAAAGTTGCTTAAACTCCCGGCGACTGCAACGGCCAGCTTACTTGGTCCAGAGGTTAGGACAATGCGGATTTTTTCTTTAACTCTTTCCTGATTTTGTAGCCCAGCCCCGATAAAGTTTTGGACCTATCATGCACAAAACTAAGATTATGCGTATATTTGCGCCCTGTTTAGAAAATAATGCATGCGAGTTTTGGAAACGAATAAACTGGAAAGGGTAATAATAGTAGGTGATCGGGTGCTGATCAAGCCTAAAACGGCTAAAGAGCAAACCAAGAGCGGATTATTTTTACCGCCAGGTGTAAAAGAAAAGGAAAAAGTACAGGAAGGCTACATCATGAAAGTGGGCCCGGGCTATCCTATTCCGGCCGATTATGGTTTAGACGACGAAATCTGGAACCAGGAAGAGCAGGAAATGGTGCGCTATATTCCGTTGCAGGCCAAAGAAGGCGACCTGGCTATTTACCTGCAGCGTGATGCCATCGAGATTATTTACCACGGTGAGAAATATTTTATTTTGCCGCAAGCTGCCATTCTGATGTTGGTACGCGAAGAAGACTTAAATTAATTTTTTAACCTGCTGAATTTTAATTAATCCCGTGGCATATAAGGCCATGGGATTATTTTTTGCCCGGCTGCTTCGCCTTTTTAATTATTTATGTCCGGGTACCTTGCCCATAATATGGTTTCATTAAGCAATATTCCGGACCTGTTTTTTTTCTCATTTACACTTAGATGGTGCCCTTAACTTATTGTGTGGCATCGCGTTTAAAGATAAGATTAATTTTACGGTGTGGGCTTTCGCAATATGTTTTGGTTTGGTATCCTGCTGGCGTTGGGGGCCTGCAACGGTAAGGCTCCGCCGGTGGCTAGTCAGGCCGCAGCCGAAAAAACTACCCGGCAAACCCTGATGCACTCCGACAAACCGCCTGATAAAGCCACTTTGCCATTGCCTGGGCCTGCAGCGCAGCCGGACCGGATATCGCCCGGTAGTTGCCGGCTGGTAGGCGAAGTAGTTTCGGTATTGCCCGATTTGGAAGCCGATAAAAATACGCCTTGCGGGCAGGTGCCTTGCCGGGTAGTAATTAAAATCTTGCGTATTTTGGGTTACGGATCTGCTTTTAGACCATCCTTGACACAGGGGCAGGAAATAAAAGTTTATTTTCAGTTTACTTTAAGCTCCACCCAACGCTACTTTCCCGAGCTCACCGGGCCGCTGCCGGGCTTAAAAATAGGCGATATTTTTCAGGCCGATGTAACCGGGCCTGGTGACCGCTTGCCCGCTGCCGCCTGGTTTCAGGTTTACAATTACACGGTTATAAAGTAAAATCTAATTTGTAATTTACATCCGGCCG
>JAQBNV010000071.1 GCA_028288395.1 Adhaeribacter sp.
AACGGGGTAAAAAGCTCCCTTTTCGAAAGAAAGCAAACCCAGTAGGATTGCTTTCTTTTCTTTAGGGTTATAAAGGTTGGGCATGAAGAATTTAAAAATCAAACCCATCGGGTTTCGCTTCTTTAAATTCTTCATGCCCAACCTTCAAACAATCCTTTATCCGGCCAGGCAAAATACTCCTTATTTTGCAAAAATAATTTAAATAATTTATAAAATTATTTTTTTTAGCGGCTGTAATTGGGTGCTTCTCTAATTATCTGAACATCATGCGGATGGCTTTCGCGTAAGCCGGAGGCAGTAATTTTAACCATTTGGGCTTCCTGTAGTTTATCGATGGTAGGAGAACCGCAATAGCCCATACCGGCCCGTACCCCACCTACCAACTGGTAGAGTACTTCGGCTACCAGGCCCTTGTACGGTACCTGGCCTACGATGCCTTCCGGTACCAGTTTTTTCAGGTCGTCTTCGGCATCCTGGAAATATCGGTCTTTGGAACCGCCTTCCATGGCCTCTATAGAACCCATACCGCGGTAGGTTTTGTATTTCCGGCCTTCGAGCAGCAGCATTTCGCCAGGGGCTTCATCGGTGCCGGCCAGCAAAGAACCAATCATAACGGTACTGGCTCCGCCCGCAATGGCTTTTACAATATCGCCGGAAAATTTAATGCCACCATCGGCAATTACCGGAATGCCGGTGCCAGCCAATCCGCGTACGGCTTCCATTACCGCCGATAGCTGCGGTACCCCAATACCCGCAATAATACGGGTGGTACAGATACTGCCGGGGCCTACGCCCACCTTTACGGCATCGGCGCCGGCATCGGCCAGGGCTTTGGCGCCTTCGGCCGTGGCAATATTGCCCGCTATTAATTCTAAGCCCGGAAAAGCAGTTTTGATTTTTTTAACGGCATCCAATACCCCTTGCGAATGCCCATGGGCAGTATCAATGCTAATGACATCTACGCCGGCCTCTACCAGCGCCGCTACCCGATCCAGGGTGTCTGGGGTTACACCTACGGCCGCGCCTACCCGAAGCCGGCCAAACTCATCTTTACAGGCATTGGGCCGGTCTTTCTTTTTTAGAATATCTTTATAGGTGATAAGTCCTTCTAATTTGCCTTCGGCATCTATTACGGGCAGCTTTTCAATTTTATATTCCTGCAAAATATCCTCGGCTTCGGTCAGGCTGATTCCTTTTTTGGCTGTAATCAGGTTATTGCGGGTCATAATCTGGGAGATGGGCTGTTGGTTATCTTTCTGAAACCGGATATCGCGGTTAGTAATAATTCCTACCAGCTTTTTATCGTCGTTAATAACCGGGATGCCGCCTATATTATTTTCCCGCATCAGGCGCAGGGCGTCACCCAGGGTCGCATTTTCGTCTAACGTAACCGGGTCCAGAATCAGGCCGCTTTCCGAACGTTTTACTTTCCGGACCATATTGGCCTGTTTTTTTATAGACATGTTTTTGTGGATGATACCAATACCGCCTTCCTGAGCCATGGCAATGGCCAGTTCCGCTTCTGTTACGGTATCCATAGCAGCCGAAATTAACGGAATATTTAACCGGATGTTACGGGTGAGCGGGGTAGAGGTGTCGCAGTTGCGTGGAAGGACTTGAGAATAAGCCGGCACCAGAAGCACATCGTCGTAAGTAAGCGCTTCGAAAATTATCTTTGATTGGAAGGAGGACATTGCAAATACGTTTTGTTATTTGCCGTGTAAAGTTACTATAAATATTGAAAACAGCAGAAATAAATAAAATATTCTGCTGCTTTGGCGCGGCGGCCTTTAAATTTGATTAAAACAGGCCATTTTTAAGAAATTAAATTTTCCGGTTCCGGCAGGTAAATGACCCGAAACAGATGCGGTTGCCGCCTGCCGGCTCCGCGCAAACTTTTCGGGCGGTGATATTGCCACTCCGGCGCGAAAGTTACTTCCATGTCTTGCCAATATAGCAATGGCAAAATGAATTTGAGTATTGACTGGGAAGGGCGATATTTTAAATAAATAGTTAAAGTGTCCGGCGGGACAGGCACAGAAGTAACTTCCGCCTGAGAAAACTTCGGTTTATGATGTGCCTTAAATTTTTGACTAACAGCTAACAACTAACCACTAATGTTAATATACCGGCATGGTCGGGTCTATTTGTTCGGCCCAGGCGTGGATGCCGCCTTTCAGGTTCAGTAAATTTTGGAAGCCGTAGCGGTGCTGGAGGTATTGCAAAGCCTGAGCGCTCCGGAAACCGTGGTGACAAACCAGAATTACCGGTTTGCTCCGGGGAATATTTTCCAAATTTTTCGGGATGTCCCCGAGCGGTATTAAAACCGAGGGCAAAGCACAAATTTCATATTCGGCCGGCTCCCGTACATCAATCAGCAAGATGTCTTCGCGGGCGGCTATTTTTTTACTTAGTTCCGTTACTGTAATTTCGGGCAGCATCTAGGCAGGTAGCAGTTATCAGTTAACAATTTATCAGGGAGTAGGTAATATTCAACAATAAACAATCCGCAATTAACAACACAAAATCAATAACCAAGAATTCAGCAATTAATTAATGACTATATACGAAATAGGCGGAACTGTAACCGGAATATTGGGCGTGTGGCTGGCTGCCCGCGAAAATAAATGGACCTGGCCGGTAAGTATGGTTAGTGTGTTGTCGCTCATGTATGTGTGCTATCTGGCCCGCTTGTACGCCGATGCGGGCTTAAATGCTTTTTATTTCCTGACGAGTATCTATGGCTGGTACAGTTGGTCGCACGGTAAAACGGAAAACCAGGAGTTGGTAGTTTCCCGAACCAGCCCTGCCCAATGGTTCGGGCTGGGTTTTTTTGCCATATTATTTACCATAGGGTTGGGCTTTGCCTTAAGCCGGTATACCAATGCCGATTTATCTTATACCGATTCGGCGGTTACGGCTATTAGCCTGGCCGCCTACTGGATGCAGGCCCGCAAAAAACTCGAAAGCTGGGTGGTCTGGTTTATAGTGGATATCGGTTACATGGGCATTTACATCTACAAAGACCTTTATTTACTGGTGGGCTTGTATTTTGTTTTCCTGGTGCTGTGTGTACAGGGCTATCGCAACTGGCGTCAATCGCTCCGGCTGGCAAATGCCTGATGAGGTCATTAGCTTACTCCTTCACCACCGAACCATCCAGTAGATTTATAATCCGGGTACCGTAAGTGGCATTTTTCTCGGAGTGCGTTACCTGAATAATGGTGGTGCCTTCCTGGTTCAGGCGCTGGAATAATTCCATTATTTCTTCGCCCTGGCGCGAATTCAGGTTGCCGGTTGGTTCATCGGCCAGAATAAGTTTAGGCGACGCCACCACTGCCCGGGCAATCCCTACCAGTTGCTGCTGGCCGCCCGAGAGTTGGGCCGGAAATAAATCTTTCTTGCCTACAATCTGAAACCTGTCCAGGATATCGGCTACTTTGGCCTTGCGATCCGCTGTTTTAACGTCCTGGTAAAGCAAGGGTGTTTCTATGTTTTCGTACACCGTCAGCTCATCTATCAGGTGATAACTCTGGAATACAAACCCGATAAAACTTTTATGCAGTTGGGTCCGTTCGCGCTCCTTTATTTTATGGACGGGTTTATCTAAAAAATAATATTCGCCGCTCGAGGGTTCTTCCAGCATGCCAATGATATTAAGCAACGTAGATTTACCCGATCCCGAAGGACCCATGATGGAAATGAATTCGCCTTCTTGTACCTCCAGATTTATGTTGCGGAGCACGTAGGTGCGCGAGAAACCACTGGCAAAATATTTATCGATATCGTTAAGCGTGATGAGCATATCGTGAATTTTAGGTAAACAGGTAAGTGAAGGTAAAAATATTTTCGGAATGGGATAAAAAAATAC
>JAQBNV010000074.1 GCA_028288395.1 Adhaeribacter sp.
CGGGCATAATATTCCCGGCCTTTTGATTATTATTTCTCTACTACAAATTTGAGGGTTTGTAATACATTATTGCCGTTCTGAATCCGCGCAATGTAAGTGCCATTCTGCAGCTTGCTTACATTTACCGGCACTTCGTAGGTACCTGCCGCCCGACTCTGATTTATCACGGGGCTGGCCATTAGTTGACCGGCCACATTGTAGATCTGCAGGGAAATATTCGTAGACTCTGCAATATGGTACCGGAAGGTAGTTACATTACGGGCCGGATTCGGATAATTTTCGACCTGCTTCAGCATTATTTCGGGGGTCGCTAAATTCATGCTGCCCGGCACTTTAGCGCCCGGCATCATCGCCGGTGCAGTGGATATCGGGTTGCCATTTATGTCACAGTTAATCTGGATATGGCCATCGTAAAATCCGTTCCAGGGTTTAGCCACGAAAGGGAAAGTTGCCATAAAAGGCTTGTCGTTTTTCTCTACCCCGGTGGTAAAGGTTAAAACATCAGCCAAATCCTGCGTAACCGGGCTACTGCCAGGCATATAATCATCGTACCAAAGTCCGATAGCAGCCAGCACCACGCCGCTTACGGCTTGTAATTCGATGCGGGTTACATCATCTTCCAAGCGACGGCCATTCGGAAAGCCATCCATGTTGGGAATAAACTCTAAGTTGCTGTTGGTATTGAACCGGGGATCAGCTAAACCCAGGGCAGCTGCGGCCACCAAACCTTCGCTGCTAAAATCAGGCGAGTTGCGGGGTGTAACGGGGGTGGCCATGTTAACCCGCAGCATATCGCCGAAAGTAGGCAGAAAATTATTGATGAACGGTTTACCGGCGGCCAGTGGATTACCGTTTTTGCCGGTTGCGAGCTGGTAAGGTCTCAGGTTTGGTACACCCGTCATAAATATCGGCAGCAAGTCTACGGAGCGTGGTTCGGCGGGGCGGAGTAAATAATTCCCGAAAAGCTTATCATCTAATGCCGTACCGGCCAACGCGGAATTTCCTTTTAATTTTGCCAGGCCATTTTGGCCGTTTCTAAAATCAAACTGCCCCAAAGAGTTTGTCTGAATCCGTAATTTAGCTAAACCGGGAACGGCTGTGCCAAATTTAGAATCGTCCATGTAAAGGGCCAGTTCGGGGTTGGTAAAATATTTTTCAAACTTTTTATTATCTGCCGAGGAAGGGGTCGCATTCCACTCGTCTTTGTGGCGAATCGGGATAACTACTTCGTTTGTTAAAGGCATGCCTAACCGGGACACCTGCACGTAAGGGCCACTCTCGGTTTTGGTACCATCAACATTACGAACCGTCATTTGGCGACGGCTAGCCGATGCCCAAACGCCAATTACATAATCCGGGTCGAGAATATTTTTGGCTTGGTTGGCGTATTTTTTATCTTTCTGTAAATTCTCGATCGGAATTTCCATGGCGATGGTATGCACATTTAATTTGGCTAAGCCATCGGGGGCATTCTGCGGACGAATATTACCTAAATCTGAAATACCGCCAATATCAACAAAGAACGGATCATCGACCTGGCCGCAGAATATTTTTTCCCGCTGGCTGGAAGTTTCAATGGCACCTTTCATTAAGGCATCGTAGCTGGTGTTTAATCCTACAGCCGATTCAATGGAACGAGGACCAGCATCCGGAGGAGCTACCTTGCCCAGGTAAACGATGCGTGACCAGGTTTTACCGCCATCGAGGCTTTTGCTGCAAAAATAATTGGCCTTTACATTTTCTTTGCCCAAGCGGTATTTGAAGAAGGTGCTGGGGTCTTCATTTTTTAACACAAACTCAAACCGGTAAATAATATCATCGTACGCGGTGGCTGCATTGTTTTTGATGTGGATATCATAGGCAATATTTTCCCCAAAATTGTAGTAATAAGGTCCACCGTGGGGCGCCTGCACCGGAATATAATTGGCGATAATAATCATATTGTTCGGATTGGCAGGACTGCGGAAAGCATACACATCGGTATTATCCGCCAGCGGATCGTTCATAATCATCGGGGCTTCCCGGTGGCTGGATGACTCCAGGTTCTTGTACTTTAAACCAATTACCGATAGCATCGCTATGGCCAGCACCATCAGCCACAGCTTCGGTCCTGTTCTCGTAAAGATTGTCATAGATTTTTAATTGTTTAAGGTTGAAAGTTTGTTTAATGGAGGGTTAAATCTCACTTTCCGGACCTACGATATTATTTAGGCAACTGGATTTACCTATTTATGGAATATCTATATTTCAAATGTAAATAAGCAAATAAGATAAATGACTTTTGCACCCAAACAAGGTCAAAATATAATTATACATTTATTACTATAGGAAATAAGTCCAAACCAAATAATTTTTTCTGAACTTGATTGTATCAAATATTAATCGGCAAATAATTAAATAAAACAGGAAAATTATGGTTAATATTTTAAGATAAGGCCAGTTTTATTATTCAGATTGCTTTGGAGATCTGTATTAAAATATAACTTAATTTAGTGCCAAGAATTTTTTAATTTTTTTCCTGAAAGTTTAAAATTTCAATTTCAAAATAAAAATAATGTCTTGGATTTGCAGAAATATGTCTCTTACAACCTGCACAAATACTAGGTATTTAATAGGCTATTGAGAGTTTGTGAGCGGCGGCATTCTAAAGCCAAACTATTGCTAAAACACATTGCTAGAAGTGCATAGGTATATTTTTCAGCTTAAGCCCAGCCACCTCTGCTGCTAAAACTAATAATAAGGCAGGTTAGATTGCCAACAAAAAAGATCGGCCGGGGACCGATCTTTTTGTTCTAAATAAACATTTGGTTATTGTAA
>JAQBNV010000111.1 GCA_028288395.1 Adhaeribacter sp.
TATTTGGGCATATTCAAAAAGGTCGAATTCACCTGGATTAATTCCGAATCCTTCCGGCCAGCCCGCCAGCCTGGCGTCCGCCTGGAGAATATAAAAATTGAAGCCGGATAGTTCTGTTAATGGCGCCAGTAAAGAAAACGGAATAGAGCGCCGTTCGTCCCAATCGCCCGCTTTCCAGACGAGGCCTATTGCTGGCGCTCCGTTACTGGGTGCCAACAATTTTGGATTTACCCGCAGATACGGGATGGTGGCCGGTATGGTCGCGAGGGTGGTGCGAAAAATATGCGGCAGCTCCATTATTTCTACATCGGTATTAAACGCCACTTCGGGAGTGCCATCGTGTAAAGGTAAAAGTTGATCAATACCCGGCACGGTTTCCAGAAGCGGTAGAAGGGGTGGCTGCGCCCAAACGATTACCTCGGCGGCAGTTGCTTTTAGCAAGGGCATATACCGGATAAACTGAATTGTATCGCCCAGTCCATGATAGCACCGTACCAGTACGCGCTTTCCGGCAAGCGAAGAGCCATCCCAGATATACTGAAAATGCCGGGGCAAATGCCAGCAGGGTTTACCGGCCCGGGCTAGCAGATCCGCATCACTTTTCTGCCAAGCCTCCTCAAACGCGCCGCGCCGCATGTGCTGCATCCATAAATCGGGGTTGTCAGCGGATCTGTCCTGGCTCATACCAATTATTTAATCTGTATTTTTCTTCCCGCAAGTTTAATGGCTGTATCGTGGTTAAAAGGTTTAGAACATCGCTAGGGCGCCCCTAAAATCTTCCAAATTCCGGCATTATCTGGCGTAGCGGCGTACCATTTCGACGCAAAAGTCGGCGAATTCTGCTATATTTTGCGGAGGGCTGGTGTGGTGCGGCTGGATGCCTTTTTCTTCGGGCGTATAGCAAAAAGTAACGGTCACGTCGAATTCTTCCAGCGCTTTCATCATCCGGTCGAACCACTTCTGGGCGTTGGGCCGCAAATAATCGGCCCAGCTCAGGCCGGTACGCAAGCGTTTAACGCCCAGCCGCCGCAACCATTCTACTGCTGCTTCCAGCCGGTGATCTTCAAAATGAAACCATTGGCAGATGCCTAGTTCCGGGGTATAATCAGCAAATTGCTGGAGCGCCAGTTTAGGCGAGCTGTCTTCGCGCAGCAATCCCATGTGAAAATGGCGGTAATAAGACGAACCTTCGGCTTCGCGGTGACGGGTGGTGGCTTCCCAGGCCCGCGGTAAATCGTAAAGGCTGTACCAGAATATCCGGTCCACCCGGCCCCTTAATAATTCGGCCGTCCGGCGAAGCCCGAACTCCTGTACTTCTTCCGCCCCAAAACTCGATACGCCTACTTCTGTTACCCACACGGGCAAATTCGTAACTGCTTCAATTTCGGCTATTTTCTCCCGCCATTCGTGTATCGACCAAAGATTCCAGTCGAGCGGAAAGCCGTGCACGGCAACGGCATTCAAATCGTCCAGCGCACCGTGTCCTTGCAAGGTGGTAATAAAATGCGGGTCGATGGGCGAGATGCCGCCCAATACGCGCAGGATGTTGGGGTTTTCGGCTTTCACGGCCTGGGCCGCCATTTTTACCATTTCGGCGTAAATCCTCCATTCCGGGTCAATTTCAAAAGCCCAGTGCGATTTGTTATTCGGTTCGTTCCAGAATTTAACTGCTTCAATCATGGTTTAAAGGTTGCTGATTTCTTTGCCGCATTTACGGGCTAAGGCGCCGGTGGTTTGGCGCGGCCGTAAATATTCCCCGCTTTTTCCGGATTGCCAAGTTGTGGCAGAAACCAAGAATATTGGATTTTGGGTTATTAAGGTATTTCGGGCCGAACGCCTGAAATCGTTAACCCGGAATACCTATGGCTGCGTTAGTAACGAAGGCGCTGGTTTTAGAAATGACAATCTCACTAAGCCGCTTTAAACCTTAGGCTGATAAAATATTACTTATAAAATATTGTGTTTAGTAAGATGACGAATGAAATATAATTCCTGTTTAAGCCGATGCGGATACAGTTTTTCCAATAATATTTCTTTCTCGTAAAATATTGCCAGTCGTTTTTTACCGGCTATTTTCATATACAACTGTGGCATACATGCCGATACTAAGTCTAAAATGGAAACTGATAACCCGGAATATCGGCGGCAGCTATCTATTGCCGAACGATGTAAATACCTGCAATAGCCATTGTTTAGACTTTTTTTGTCGGTTGCCCTGCCAAAACTTTACAGGGAATTTATGAAAGAGGTGATTTTAGTTGCGACATAAAAAGTTTGATTGATGAACTAAGTAATAGCGGTTACACGATAGCTGTTACTTCCTCCCATTCAGAAAAATATCCGTCAGTTTCTTCTTCATAACCAGATAAAGGATTTTCAGGCTATTTTTAGCACCTGTTGATATATTAAAATAATATCCACTTTAAAACCGGGAAATAGCTTAGTTATAATATAAATCTTTTATTTGGCCGTTTGTGTTCTTTTCTTTCTCCGATACCCTGGTATAGATAACTTTTTTTAGCAAATTTTATAATTGAAGAAAATAAGGTTTAGTTTAACTCACTAAACAAGTAAATTACAATATATTTGAAATAAGATTTAATTTAAAGTTTTTGGCAGTTGTTTTTTAGCCTAAGTAATTAAATTTCGATTTTAAATTAAAAGTACACAGTTCCTGTACAAAGCCGGAGCCATCCTTTAAGGCAGCTTCTTTATCGCTCTTGCCAGTACTGTCTTAATAAACCCCCTTCATTATTTATAAATCTTAGGCTTAGATTAAAAGCTTTAAAGGGATATTTTGCTTATTAAATATTTAAGATATGGTGTTTATTTATGAATAATCCTTCTTTTAAACCCGCTTTAGGGCTGGTAGATGCTACCATGATTGTTGCTGGCAGTATGATTGGTTCCGGAATTTTTATTGTGAGTGCCGATATAACCCGGAATGTAGGCAGTGCCGGCTGGCTGCTGGTGGTCTGGCTGCTAACCGGCTTTATGACCTTAACGGCCGCTTTAAGTTATGGTGAACTAAGCGGTATGTTTCCGAAGGCAGGTGGCCAGTATGTATACCTGAAAGAAGCTTATAACCCTTTAGTTGGATTTTTATACGGGTGGAGTTTTTTTGCTATCATTCAAACGGCTACCATTGCTGCGGTGGGAGTGGCGTTTGCCAAATTTACTGCTTATTTAATTCCCCAATTC
>JAQBNV010000485.1 GCA_028288395.1 Adhaeribacter sp.
CCCATCGTTTTGTAGATTTGGTAAAACCTCAACTGGCGGTTTTTGTAAAGTATGAGTTCTGGTATTATTACCTGTCCGAGCTGCACCGCCGCCAGATTCCGGTTATTTCGGTTTCGGCTATTTTCCGTCCTTCGCAACTGTTCTTTAAGCCTTACGGCGGTTTTTACCGGAAAATATTAAACCTGTTCACGCATATTTTCACCCAAAACCAGGCCTCCACGGCACTGCTCCAAAACATTGGTATTAACCAAGTTACGGTGGCCGGCGATACCCGCTTCGACCGGGTGCTGCAAACGGCGGCCTCGGTTAAAACTATACCGTTGGTAGAGCAGTTTAAAGCCGGCAAACCCATATTTGTGGTTGGTAGCAGCTGGCCCCAGGACATGGACATTTTATTACCCTTTATACAGGAGCAGGCCAACCAGTTAAAATTTATTATTGCCCCACACGAACTGCACGCCAACGAACTAAGTAAAATATTAGCGGACTTAAAAGGGCTGGCCGTCCGCTTTTCGGAGGCTAAGGAAAGCACCGTGGCAGATTACCAGGTGCTGCTGATCGATAATATTGGCATGCTTTCTTCGCTTTACCGTTACGGCACTTACGCCTATATTGGCGGTGCCTTCGGGAAAGGTTTGCACAACACCCTGGAAGCGGCGGTTTTTGGTTTGCCCCTCTTTTTCGGGCCCGCTTACCATAAATTTCAGGAGGCAATTGATTTGGTAACGATGGGCGTGGCGCACCCCATCCAAAACACCGCGGCGTTAAAAACCCAATTTAACCAATTGGCGGCAGATGCCTACCTACGGGAAACGATTACCCGGAAAGCCCAAAACTACGTACAGGAACAGGCCGGTGCAACCGATATTATTATGCAATACGTACACCAAAGGCTTCAGCAAAAATGAAAGGAGTAGTAATTAAATCTACGGGGTCGTGGTACCTGGTGCGCGATGCCGAAGGCAACCTGCACCCCTGTCGGCTGCGCGGCAAGTTTAAGTTAAAAGACGCTAAAGTCAGCAACCCGCTGGCCGTTGGCGACCGGGTTATCTTTGAGCGGGAAGCTTCGGAAGAAAACACGGCCGTTATCAACCACATCGAGCCGCGGAAGAATTATATTATCCGGAAATCAACCCACAAAACGGCCCACAGCCATATTATTGCCGCCAACCTGGATCAGGCCTTGCTGGTCGTTACGCTGGTATCTCCCCGCACCTCCTTTGGTTTTATCGACCGGTTTCTGATTACCGCCGAGGCCTACGATATTCCGGCTACTATTATTTACAATAAAATAGATTTATACGAGGAGGAAGACCACCGTTACCAGGAAGCAATTGCCAACCTGTACACCCAGATTGGTTACCCCGGCATTTCCTGCTCGGCCGAAAAAGAAATTGGCCTGGAAGCCGTCAGAACCGTTCTGCAGGATAAAGTTAGCCTGGTATCCGGCCATTCGGGGGTAGGCAAATCTACTTTAATTAATAAACTGGTACCGGATCTGGCACTCAAAACCGCCGAAATATCAAATTATTCCGATAAAGGGAAGCACACCACTACCTTTGCCGAAATGTTTGAGGTAAACTCTACTTCGTATATTATTGATACGCCCGGCATTAAAGAACTGGGTCTGGTGGATATTGAGGAGAATGAGTTAGGCCATTTTTTCCCGGAAATCAGGGCGCGTATGCAGGATTGCAAATATTACAACTGCCGCCACCTGAACGAACCAGGCTGCGCCATTATTCCCGCCGTTAAGGCTGGCCAGATAGCTTTAACCCGCTACGAAAGTTACCGCAGCATCCTGTCTGAAGAAGATAATCGCCGGTAAATAATGCTGCCATTTACCTGTTTGCTGCTTTTTAGGGCTGAATAATTATGGTGTTTAGTTGAAGGGCTCTCCCTTTGATTAGGCCGCCTTTTTCTCAAACCTTTTTATACTTTCCAGCTCTTTCTGCTTACCAATTTTTTCTTCTTCTAAATCGTAGTCGTTCTGTAAACCGAGCCAGAATTTAGGAGAGTTACCAAAGTAGTAACTCAACCTTAGGGCAGTATCGGCCGTAATTTTCCTGTTGCCTTTTAGGATTTCTGATATTCTAGTTTGGGGAATATTGATGTCTTTAGCAAGCCGGTAAGCAGTAATATTTAACGGACTCAGAAATTCTTCTTGCAGAACTTCTCCTGGATGAATATTGGGTAACTTTTCCATTTTTCTCAATGATAATCGGTAATTTTCACTTCTGAGGCTAGTCCATCATTCCATTGGAAAATTATTCTCCATTGGTCGTTTATGCGGATACTATAAAATTCTTTTAAATTTCCAGATAGCTTTTCTAATCGATTAGAAGGAGGAATCCGCAAGTCAGCAATATTTTGAGCGTTATTCAACATTCTTAATTTGCGTCTGCCAACTGTTTGGATTTCTAAAGGAAGGCCAGCAACTCTTTCTCCATTCCAAATCTTTTCAGTCTCTTTTGAGCCAAAAGATATAATCATACGCTCGTCTTACGGTAGTAACGTCAAAAGTAAGTATATTTCTACAAATAATAATTTCAGATGAAATATTTCTTTAATGCGGCCTAATTAATAACGAAACATTACCTACTCTCCCCCTGCATATTCCTAAAAACTTTATTTAACTTCTTTTCTCTCCGGCAGAATTTTTAACTTTGCCGGATTGTTTACGATTTAAACTTTTAAAATATTATGAAAACAGCTGATATCCACACCGCTAAAGGTGTAATGAAAGTAGAATTTTACGAGCAGGACGCGCCTAAAGCAGTAAAAAACTTTACTGATTTAGCCCAAAAAGGCTTTTACGATGGCTTAACTTTTCACCGGGTTATTCCGGATTTTATGATACAGGGTGGTTGCCCCAACAGCCGGGATGGTGCTAAAGGCGTACCAGGTACCGGCGGCCCCGGCTATAAGATTGACTGCGAACTAACCGGTGAAAACCAGTACCACGACCGCGGTGTTTTATCGATGGCGCATGCCGGCCGTAATACCGGTGGCTCCCAATTCTTTATTTGCCACAGTCGCCGCAACACCGCCCACCTCGACCGCAACCATACCTGCTTTGGCAAAGTAGTAGAAGGACTGGATATTATTGACCAGATTACGGCCGGCGACAAAATTGAAAAAATTGTCGTAAACGAAGCTTAATTAAATAGTATTTGCCTAAGAAAGCCATCGGAGTATATCTGATGGCTTTCTTATTTTCAGGGGCTTAGGCAAATTTGGACAGGACGAAGGACGTTAAAACCCCAGTACGGTTATCAGTCCGGTAAAATCATGGGCTTCCTCAAAAGCTTCCGGAATCATGGTGTCGGCTACCATAGCCAGGATAGCGCCGGCAGCCAAGGCTGTAATAGCGGAAATAACGTTGCCTGAAAAATGGTCGAAAATAGTATAACCCGCAATCGCCGCACCTCCCGAAATCAGGGCAATGGTTCCCCAAACCCCAAAAATATAAACGGCCGAGCGCTTTGCTTTTTTCATGCCGGCCGCACTTGATAACCCTTCGGGTAGGTTAGATAAAAAAATGGCGGCCACGGCTACCAAACTTACACCTGTACCGGCAATCATACTAATGCCAATGACAATCGATTCGGGAATGCCGTCGATCAAGGCGCCAATGGCCAGGGCCATTCCACTACCGCTGGCTTGGGTTTCGGTGGGTTGCTGGGAACCGGAGCGTTTCCGGTGCCGGGCGCCCTGCCGGGCCAGGAGCCAGTTAGCCAGCGTAAAGATGACTGCTCCACTTAAAAAACCAATGGCCGTAGCATCAAAACCACCCTGCCGGAAAGCCTCATCCATTAGTTCTAAAGACAGGGCTGAAATCAAAACCCCGCTTCCAAAGGCCATAATACCCGCAATTACCCGCTGACTTACCGACGCATAATAACCGATAACCGCGCCTAAGAGTAACGCCGATCCGGCCAATAATCCCCATAAGCCAGCTACTATCCAGGTAGGCATATATTTCTATTCATTTTATTTGGGTACTAATTCCGAGTAGGCAATAAGTTGCAAGCGCTATGTTGTAAGTTTTAAGTTGATAACCGCCTGACAATAAAAATATCAAATTTATTTATTCCGGATTAAACCAGTAATCAGCTGCCCTTAAGTCGGCCTTTTTTGCTTTTATTAATTCTCTGGTTCTTCTTCTACGTGAATAGGGTTGATGGTGGCTTCCCGTTCTTCTTTCATTTCCCGGGAAAGGAAATAATTAAGCGCCGTCCGGATAATAGCAATAGCACCTAACTTACCTATCTGGTCCCAAGTGGGAGCAATAGCCGTAGATAGAATATCGGCACCTAACTGAAATTCCAAAGCCAGGGCCAGGTAGCGCGCTAGGATCAGCCTTATACGATTATAATTTACATGTTCGGGCGGCAACAGGCGCCGAAACAAATAATAACCGGCAATTATTACCCCAGTGCCAATAATAACCGCTCCAATGGTTTCAAGTAATAATTTCAGCCATTGCACCAGGTTAATAATAGTCGCCTCCACGCCGAGCTCAGCCGGACTCGCAATTAAAGCCGGAGCTTTTTCTTGCACCATTTCGAGTAAAAACATTTCCATTATTAATGTTAGAGCCGGATTTATCTCTCTTACTCCGAGCG
>JAQBNV010000164.1 GCA_028288395.1 Adhaeribacter sp.
CGCGCATTTAATGCAGCTTTTGTCCCGGAAAGACCCTGCCGCCCAGGGCCGGATAACCCTGGCTTTTGAAGGAACCGGCTATATCTGCCGGGTGGGCAACGCGCAAATATTATGTGTACACGGCAATGAGGTAGACGAATGGAATCTGGCAGATTACGAAACCATCCGCCGCCTGGGGCGCGATATTATGCAAGGCAGGCCCGTAGAAAGCTGGATACCGAATGCCGGCACCCAACTGGTAATCCAAATAATGAACGGGCTTAAAAGCCGGTTCCCGTTTATCGATTTGTTAAAGCCCGAAGCCCAGGCGGTACTTCCTGTTTTGCTGGCCCTGGCCCCGGAACAGCAGGATAAGTTAGGAGCCATTGCGGCCACCACCCTGCGATTGCTCTGGGATAAATTAAAAGTAGCTACCGGTTTGCTGGGCCGGGAAGAAGAAGCAACCCAGGAGCGAACCTGGCTGGCCCCGGATTTCCGGACGATAGATACTTCTCCTGCTTTTTCTTTTCCGGCGGGCAGTGCTCCTGCCCGGGATAATGAGCAATACGCGGCGGTTTTGCTCGAAGAAACTGAGAAACGGCTCCGGGACAACGTGCACCCGGTATCGTTAATTGACCAGGACCTGCGGAGCCAAAGCTTGGGTTTACCCTCGGCTTTAATGAAATTTATCAGAGGCGAAGACCGGCGCGAAGTATTACGGGAGGCCCTGGAGCAACTTCACCAGGACCGTAGCTTCGACCTGAAAAATGAAGACGAAACTTTCAAACGCTTGGATGACCTGATAGGCGATTCCTTTGATTTTATTATTTCGGGACACACCCACCTGGAACGCGCCTTACCCCGCCGAAAGAAAAAAGGTTGGTACTACAATAGTGGTACCTGGATCAGGCTGATAAAATTAGAAGCCGCGGTACTTAAAGACGAAGCATTGTTCGCGCAGGTTTTTGATGCTTTTAAGGCCGGCACCATGGCCGCGCTGGACAATTTCAATCTTCCCTATCCCTTGGTAATGCGGCGACTAACCGTTGTGGCGATTACCACCGATGGTCAGGGAACAAAAGGAAAATTGATGTATGTAAATCAGAATACCAAAGGATCGCTCCTAACGGATGTTCCGGAAAGTCAATCGAAATTATAAAACCAACAACTGATATGCGAACGATAACCCTTGAACTGTTACGCCATGGGCCCGCCCATAACCAGTTGCTATCGCCACTCACCCCCTATCTGGCTTTATGTGAGAATCACGGCGCCGTAACCATTCACGTTCCGTTCGAACACAACCAGTTTTTACACCGCCTGAGCGCACTTGGCTATAAATTAGGCGATGAATCCCGGGTTTTTCAATTAACCGACACGGCAAGGGTGTTAGGAGATATTCTGGGAGCCATACCGGGCTTAACCGCCGAATCGGGCAAAGTAGAAGACACCGACGATAACCTGACGCACCTGCGCCTGATTATTTCGGCTTCCGAACTTGCGTTGCTGCCTTTCGAAGTTGCATTATCGCCCAATGGCTTGCCGGGTTCCGGTCAGCACCTGCTTTTACAACCCCAAATGCCTATCTGCCTTACCCGGGAAGTAAGACGCGTACCCGGCGAGCAATTGCAGTGGCCGCGCCAGCCCCGGATACTTTTTATTGCCGCTTCTCCGCCCGATGTAGGAGAAATACCGGTAGAAGCACATTTACTAACCCTTCGCCGCCTGATTGAACCCTGGGTAAAATATTACCGGGAAGATGATAAAGTAATGACCCGGGAACGGGTAGATGAGCACCTGGTTTTTTTGCCGGGCGCGTCTATCGAGGAAATAGAAAAACAATGTGCCACCAATACTTTTACCCATATTCATATTCTGGCCCACGGCGTAGAAAAACGGGAGAATTACGATACCCGCTTTTTTCTGGCCCTGCACAGCGCCCACGACCCTTATAAAACCGAATATATTAACGGTGCCCGCCTGGCCACGGCCCTGCGCCCATCGCAGCGGCCCGACAGTGGCGGCCTGGCCAAACCGGTAGTTGTAACGCTGGCCAGTTGCGATAGTGGCAATGTGGGTTCGGTAGCCGGCGCCGGCGCCAGTATTGCCCATGCCTTGCACGAGTCGGGTATTCCGATGGTGGTAGCCGGTCAGTTTCCGCTTTCTTTTGAGGGCTCCGTCTGTTTGGTAGACTGTTTGTACGATGGGCTCTTATGGGGTACCGACCCACGCCGCCTTTTGTATGATTTGCGCCGCCGGCTCTATGCGCAATTTCAGAACAAACACGATTGGGCCAGCCTGATCGCCTACGTTTCCTTACCCACCGATTTTGACCAGCAGCTCTCCGACGTACAAATAAACCAGGCCCTGCGCAGCATTAATGCGGCCATGAACCACGCCGATGAAGCCACGCGGCGGTTTTTTGAAATCATGAAAACCCAGCGTACCTCGACCAGCCCGCCACCGGCTACTGTCGTGGTTGCCCAACCCGATAAAAAAGAAAATAAAAAACTACTGGAAAGCGCCCGGGAAAAAATAAAAAAAGCTACAGATAAACTCAAAAGGTTATTAAGCAAAATCCCGGAGAAAAAGGTGCGCATTTATGGCTTGCTAGCCAGCACTGCCAAACGGCAGGCCGAGATTTTGTTTTCGATCTATAGCTCATTAGTAGAAGAAGAATCAAAGGAACAAGATCGAAAAGGATCAATCGAACTTTTACGAAAATCGCGGGATTACTATTGGGATACTTTTCTGCAGGATAGGGCGAACAGCTGGGCCCTGGTGCAATATCTGTCTCTTACGGTGGTGCTCCATAACCTCAAACCTTTTTCAATAGAGCCCAATTCCACATTTCCGCCGGCGGCAACTAAAGCTGTATTTGATAAAAAAATTCACGCTTTGTGGTCGATGGCCGTGATGCTTTCTGAATATGACCTGCGCAGTCCCGAACGTGCCCGTGCTGTCTGGGCCCACAGTAACCTCATCGAACTGTATTTACTTTCTTTATTTTTATCCGACGAAATGCCCGAGGGATTATTTGGTTCCGCTAACGGAGATGCCCATAAGGAAGCCCTGGAATATACCGATGCTTTTATCGATTTGGCCGGCCGGGACTCCTTCCCGGTTTATTCTACCCGCCGACAAATGGTCAGGTATGTGGAGTGGTTTAGTAAAATTGCTAATTTGGGCAACTTACCTGTGTTAGCCGAGGCAATATTTGCCAAATTTCCTGCCGACGTGGAAGATGCTTGGATGTAGCTTAGCCTGGTTTGTTTAATAAAACATTAGACTTATTGGTTAACCCAGAATAGGTTGACGCATAAGTATTACGTTACTTTCTGCCATTAACAACCCCTGGCGTATTTTCTCCTTAAATAGTGCATATACTCTGCTACCACCATAATGCAGTGGTTAAGCAGTTGTTACACAGCAAACTCACTGATTAACAATCAATTAATTAGGAATTCTGGTATTATATTCTTCCATCCACTGGGTGGTTAACTCTTGGACCTTCTCCAGATCCAGGTACAAAAACAGGTAAGCATCTAATTTCCCCCGGCAGTAACAGCAATTG
>JAQBNV010000179.1 GCA_028288395.1 Adhaeribacter sp.
AGCCGGATTTCGATCCGCAACAAGATACACGATGGCCCCAAAATGAATGGAACTGATTACCGGGTTCCCATTCATCCCATTGCGCCCGGGGCTAAGATTACCGCCAGCAATGAGAACATGCGCATCATTGAGGCCATGCCGGTAAAGTCGCTGATTACTTATCCCAAAACCGGGGCGCAGATTGCCTCCGGCCAGGTATTAGAAATACGGGGTCATGCCTGGGCCGGTGACCTTAAAATTAAAGAAATGCATCTGTCGTATGATTTTGGCGCTACCTGGCAGAAATGTAATTTGAAACCGCCGCGCAACCGGAATTGCTGGCAGCAATGGCGTACCCAACTTAAACTTCCGCAGCAGGGCTATTACGAAGTGTGGGCGCGCGCGACCAATAGCAAAGGCGTAATGCAACCGATGCTGGTGCCGGCCTGGAACCCCGGCGGCTACCTGAATAATGCCTGCCACCGCATTGCGGTAGAGGTCGTTTAACTGGCCGACTGAAAATATTAAACCGGGAATAATTAGCCACTATTTGACTGTCGGACCTGGCAGCGTAGCTTTTGATTCGAATTTAAAATTTCTGGCTGGCACCACAATTAAAAAGTAGCTTTATTAAGAAGATAAATAATGAATATAAAAGCAGGAAGGGTGAATAAAAGCAAGGGCATGAAGGCTTTCGGGCTGGTTGCAGGGTTGCTGCTGCTGCTGCTTTGCGCTAACACCGTGCAATCAGAGCAAAACCAACTAAAACCATTAAGCGTTACTTCTCCTGGTCTGAATGCCGCCGCCGATAGCCTGGATAAGGAAACCGGCTTAATTATTTCACCTGGCTATACCCTGGTTAAAACAAATTGTATCCGGTGTCATTCGTCTAAACTTATTACCGATAAGCGGGCTACCCGCGAGGGCTGGCTCGCTACTATCCGATGGATGCAGCAAACCCAGGGTTTGTGGAATTTAGGTAAAGCCGAACCCGAAATACTGGATTATCTGGCCAAAAATTATGCTCCTACCGACGAAGGCCGACGGCCGGCACTCAAAAATATAGAGTGGTACAAATTATAAGTTGCCCAGTATTTTAATCACCTAAAAGAAAAGCGCCCCTTTGCTTCAGCAAAGGGGCGCTTTTTGGTAACAGAAATACCGGGTAAGCAGCGGTTAATAAACCAGCTTTTATTCTTTTGCCAGAAGCCGCCGATCCATCAGGGCGTTTCCGCATTTCGGGCAGATACCGGTTAAATTGCTATCGCTGCCATTGCATTTCTGAGGACAAAAAAAGTTCATGGCGCTGGTGCCGGTATTATCAAATTTGGCGGTAATATTCTGATTGTTTACGGTTAAATTAATAATGATGGCGCTATGCCCAATCCCGTTTGTTTGTAAAACAAAATGCGAATTTGCCGTGGCCGTTAGCGATTGGGTATGTACCGTAAGGTCGCCGTCGCGCAGAATCGCTAATCCGCTTACGCCTTTAATACTAACAGGCCGCTGGGTGGCGTCTGATAAATATATCAGGTATTGGTTAGAGCGGCCAACAATTTCTATGTGGTAATCGCCGGCTGATTTTACGGTGCCCCCGTGGGGCGATTTATGGGCATGCGCCGCGCCGGCAGCATGCGTAGGTTTAGCGGTTTGCGCCAAGGCAACACCTCCCACCAGCAACAGCAGCATTACCAGGCTCCATATTTTCTTCGATTTGTTAAGTATCATGAGCGTAGATGTTTAATCATATATTCTTTTACGTAAAATAAAAAATACCGAACGCGATATTACGTGCTGAAAATAGTAAATATCTAATGTATTGCAAAACCCGGGCCAGTATATTTTTAAAACTAGTTGGCGGTAAGCGGTTGGTAACTGGTAGATTAGTTTTAGAAAAGGAAGAATTAAAAGTATTCTGGTTTATGTAACAAAAGGAAGAAGAGAAGCGATTGATTATGCTGATATGATTTTCCCAATTAATAAGCCTGATCTTTAAGCGGCGTTCAGCCTAAATAGCAGGTAAGCGCCGGGTAGGCCGCGGCATTCTTCCGGGAATGATTGCCGTGCCGGCCCGAGCAAAAAGTAATATTTAAGTATGTAATTACGCCCGAAACGGGATTAAATCAGCGCATCAAGCGAGTTGCGCGGGGAGTTAGCCGCATTTTTATATTCACTCACCGATACACCTGTTACTTTTTTAAACTGGGTAGAAAGATGTTGCAGGCTGCTGTATTTAAGCTGGTAGGCTATTTCGCTTAAAGTAAGTTGGTTGTAGCTCAGGAGTTCTTTTACTTTTTCAATTTTGAGCCGGATAAAATATTTCTCGATGGTGGTGTGCTCCTGGCGCGAAAAAATTTTACTTAACTGCTGGTACGGCAGGTTTAATTTATCGGTCAGGTAAGCTGAGGTGGTTACGGGCTCGTAATGCGTTTGAAAATGATTCAGGTAATTTATCAGCTGGGTTTTAATTTGTTCAGCCAGTTGTTTTTCGCGGTCGTAAATCAATTCAAAGCCTTCCTGCTGCAACGCGCTGTTCAGGTGGGTAAAATTTACCTCGGTTTCCGGTACCGCAATCCGGGCTTCTCCCAACGTTACTTCCTGCACCGGCAAGCCGGCATCGGTGAGCACCCGGGTTACGGTGCTGATGCAGCGGGGGCAAACCATGTTTTTAATATGCAGGTGCGCGTTTTTCAAGTCTATTTGATATTACTGCGTTTTGCTAAACCAATTTTTAGGTAAATCTAACTATTTCGGCCATTTGTTGCCATAATAGTTTATAACGGGTATAATGCCCAGCACCAGGGTAGCGATAAATATAAAAATCACTGCTATGCACCAGAACAAACGAGCAAAAAAGTTTTCCGTCATGCCAAACAAATAAATAATGAGTGCCGTGG
>JAQBNV010000488.1 GCA_028288395.1 Adhaeribacter sp.
GGAGCTAACCCTGGCCCTGCAACAGGCGGCTATTCAACCAGCTCCAAAGGGAAGGCGTAAAGTAGTGCTTTCCACCAGCATTGCTGAAACCAGCTTAACCATCGAAGGCGTAAGAATCGTGATTGATGGTGGATTTGCACGGGTTCCCCACTTTGTGCCGCGTTCTGGCCTAACCACTTTGCTTACTATTCCGGTTTCGCAAGCTGCTGCCGACCAGCGACGGGGTCGGGCGGGCCGTTTAGGTCCCGGTATTTGCTTCCGGTTGTGGACGTCAGCGGATCAATTACAGTTAACGCCCCGGCAGGCTCCCGAAATATGTGAGGCCGATTTAAGCAGTTTGACCCTGGAGTTAGCCCTATGGGGTGCAAAAAATCCGGCTTCTCTTAAATGGCTCGATTTGCCTCCCGCTGCTGCTTGGGCCTTAGCACAAGACCTTTTAATACGGTTGGAAGCGGTCGATCCGGCTGGGAACCCAACCCGTCATGGAAAAGAATTAGCTTTTTTGGGCCTGGCGCCTCGCCTGGGCCACTTGGTTAAGCGGGGCCAGGAACTTGGTTATGGGGCTACTGCCTGTGCACTGGCTGCCTTACTGGGCGAACGTGACATCCTGAAACCTACTGGTTTTGCGCGGGATAGTACCTTACCGGACTTGCATCTCCGCCTCGAAATCCTGGCCGGCAAGCAGCCACCCACCCCAGGTTTTGAAATTGATAAAAATGGATTGCGGCGGGTACGGGAGCAGTCTAAGAATTTACGCCAACGCCTGCGGATACCTGATTTGCCCCTAAATACTGACCCGGCTGGATTGCTTACGGCGCTGGCTTACCCGGATCGGCTAGCTCAACGGGAATCGCCGGGGCGGGTAAGGCTGGTTTCGGGCCAGCGTGCCACGATGCCCACCGAAATATTTGCGGAAGCTGAATTTTACGGTGTAGCGCTGCTGGATGTAATGCAACACCCCCGGGTAGCCCTGGCCGCTCCAATCACCAAAACCGAAATTCTAAAATATTTTGCCAGCCAGATAGAAAAACAAGCGGAAATTTTATGGGATACTACAACCGAGCGCATTACTGCCAGGCAAATAATAAAACTGGGAGCCCTGATTCTAGAGGAATCGGCACTACCGAAACCCGATCCCCAATTAATGGTTGAAGCATTACTGCAAGCCTTGCGGGAAAAAGGAATTGGCCGATTGCCTTGGTCTGCAGAAGTAAAGCTTACCCGGCAACGGCTGGCTTTTTTACGAATACTGCAACCAGATGGCTGGCCCGATTTTTCAGATGCAATCCTTTCCGAAACCATGGAAAGCTGGCTACTACCGCATTTATCCGGTTTACGATCGTTGGAACAAGTGGCACGGCTGGATTTTAATGAGATTTTATTGGCGGCATTATCTTGGGAGGAAAGGCAGGAAATGGACAGACTAGCTCCGACCCATCTGGAGGTACCCAGTGGCTCGCGTATTGCCCTGGATTATTCGAACCCAGAGGTTCCTGTGCTGGCCGTACGATTACAGGAAATATTTGGATTGTTAGAAACGCCGCGGATTGCCGGCGGCAAAGTGCCCTTATTGGTACATTTACTTTCACCAGCTTCGCGCCCGGTACAGGTTACCCGCGATTTGCAAAGTTTCTGGCGAAATGGATACTTTGAAGTAAGAAAAGATTTAAGAGGCCGGTACCCCAAACACTATTGGCCGGAAGACCCCTTATCTGCCCCCCCGACTAGAGGTACTAAAAAAAGACCGCAATAATGCGGCCGAAGAAAGTACATACATAGGAATAGCAGATTTTTAAATCTGGCCAATTTAAAAAAACAGCTGGTTAATAAGTACTCAGGCTGTATTCTTTTTCCTTCAAATGATCTACCTCATATTTATTTTGTTCGGGACTAATTTTCTGAACTAAATTTTTCCATAAATCAGTTAATTCTTCCAGGCGGGTAATATCTAATTTTGGATTAATCATAATTTGCTTAGCCCAGAATTTAGCCATTCCCTCGGCGAAACGAGCGGCATCGCTGAAATTATAAAATGGTACTGAATTAAAATCAACTAAAAATTCTTCCGAAAAAGTTTTACTTACATCAAATGGGCTTTCACAGAATAACACATAATAATATTTCCCTAAGCACTTATTCTGTTTTGAGATATTTTTCTCTAATCTGAGTTTAAAACTTAAAGTATTTACCTCAATCATATATTCGTCCTTTATTTTTAACAGACTAATTTAGATTGTCGAATATAAAAGCAATTTTTTAAATTTCCATAACAAGTCAAGTTTTATTAGAAAGTTACAATTAAAACATTTTAAATATATATTATTGCTAATCTTTAAGTTTTTGTATTTATTTAATAATATTTTTAATAGTTTTCGATTTATTTTCTTTAAACCTTATTTGAAGCAAATTAAGAAGGGTATTAGCATTATCTAAATAGAGATAGATATATAAAAACACCTATGTATAAAGAACTTACTTTTGCCGCAGGCTGGCAGAAATCGTTAGCAACTAAAAGGCAAGCTTGGGATTCATATGACTGCCTGTCATTTCATCTCAAAGATGCCAGCCGGGCAATTGATAATAAAGTAGCTGTAAAATTGGCCGGGAGATCGATTTAAAATAAATAAATGGACGATCATCAATTATGTAAGTTAACCCTTATAGAATATTTGATAATTATAATTTTAAGCATTTATAATTACCTGTAAAAGGGCAAATGGAAGCCTGAAGGGTGCAGCAATTTGGGTTTATAGGTTTTTCGTTTACCTGATTGGCAAAATTATGGCTGAACTCCTTTATTATAAAGCAAAAGAGCTGCTCCGGATTACTATTTAATTTTCAGGAGGAATTTTTGCTTCAGCTAAATTTAACTAATTTTCGAACCCAAACTAATCTCTTTTGGCTATCCAATGCATTTAATAGAAGTAACCAATACTGCTACTGCCCAGGAATTTATTCAGTTCCAGGTTGATCTTTACCGCCAGGATCCCAATTATATTCGCCCCTTAGATAAAGATATTGAAGAGGTTTTTGATCCGAAAAAAAATAAATTACTGCGCAAAGGGACTTGTATCCGATGGTTATTAAAAGATGATCAAGATAAAACTATTGGTCGGGTGGCAGCTTTTATAGACGAACAAACCTCGAAGAAGTATGAACAGCCAACCGGCGGCATGGGCTTTTTCGATTGTATAAACGATCAGGCAGCCGCCAACCTATTATTCCAGGCTTGCCAGAACTGGTTGCAGGAAAGAGGTATGGAGGCCATGGATGGACCCATTAATTTTGGTGACCGGGACCGCTGGTGGGGCTTACTGGTAGAGGAATTTTCACCGGCTTCTTACGCCACTAATTATAATTTTCCGTACTACCGGCAGCTTTTCGAAAATTATGGTTTCCAGGTATATTTTAACCAATATACTTACATCCGGAAGGTAGTAGGAGGGGTGTCTCCCAAATACGAAGAAAGAGCCGACGCCATTTTAAGTAATCCGGATTATAGTTTTCGGCACCTGGACAAGAAAAATTTAGAAAAATATGCAGAAGATTTCCGGATTGTGTATAATCGCGCCTGGACGAAGCACCAAGGGGTAAAAGAAATGCCCCCGGCACAGGCCCAGCTCATAATGAAAAAGCTAAAGCCCATTATGGATGAAAAAATAATCTGGTTTGCTTATTACAAAGAGGAGCCGGTAGGCTTTTTTGTGTGTATTCCGGAATTAAACCAGTTGTTCCGTTACGTAAACGGCAAGCTTGATTTAATTGGTAAGCTTAAATTATTGTATTTCCGGTGGCGTGGCGCGGTTACGCGTACCACCGGCATTGTATTTGGCATCTCCCCCGAACACCAGCGGAAAGGCGTGGAAGCAGCCATGATTCTGGCTTCAGCCCGGAGATATTTTCATACGGGCAAAGCCACCTATGACGAAATGATTATGAACTGGATTGGTGATTTTAACCCGAAAATGATGCGGGTATGCGAACAGATTGGCGCCCGGATTTTTAAAACCCACATTACTTACCGCAAATTATTCGACGAAACAAAAGAATTTAAACGCGCTCCCATTATTTAGCTCCATGGAATCAGCCAATATAATTGCCGCCACCGCGGCTTACATGCAAGAAAAATTCTCTGGCGAAGGTTCGGGGCACGATTGGTGGCATATCTACCGGGTTTGGCAAAATGCTTTGTTTATAGCTAAGTCCGAAAATGCTGATTTATTGGTGGTACAACTCGGGGCTTTGCTGCACGACATTGCAGATTGGAAATTTCAGGATGGAGATGAAAGTGCCGGCGAGCGGGCCGCTAGGCAATACTTGGCCAGTTTAGAGGTGCCCGAACTGATCATTGCCGAAGTCTGCCGGATTATAAACGAAATATCTTTTAAAGGTGCCGGCGTGGCAACCCCTATGAGTACCTTAGAAGGGCAAATTGTGCAGGATGCCGATCGGCTGGACGCGATTGGCGCCATCGGTATTGCCCGGGCTTTTGCGTACGGTGGCTTCAGGCACCGCGAAATGTATAACCCTAATATTCCGCCCGAAAATCATGGTTCTTTCGCTGCCTATAAAAATAACAGCGGCCCCACTGTAAACCATTTTTACGAGAAATTACTGCTGCTGAAAGACCGGATGAATACAACCACAGGCCGGGCTTTGGCCCGGGAACGACACCAATACATGCTTAACTTCCTGAATCAATTTTACCGGGAATGGGATATCAATCCTAAGTTGAATAAATAAACATATAAGAATCATAAACGCGGCGGGCCTTCATGATCCACCGCGTTTTACCTGCCTAAGCGGCAATTAGTATATTATACCAAATAGCATAAACTATATTCCATAGAAAAATACAGGAAAGTTAGCCTTGTAAGCTTTTAAAAGTATTTATTAATTATCTATGGAAAGATGTAAATGAGATTTGGTATAATAGGTATATATCATAACATAAGCCCTAAGCACTTACAGAAATAGTACGATGAGTTCGGTTATTGTTATAACAATAGAGAGATTAAAGATTGTGTTAGATTCC
>JAQBNV010000200.1 GCA_028288395.1 Adhaeribacter sp.
TACCACGATTTAAGCAAAAAAGAATACCAGCACTTAGTGGGCATCAATTCGCCTGATTTTGTACTCATGTTTATTCCCATCGAACCGGCTTTTAATTTGGCCATGCAGCACGACCGCGAATTATTTATGGATGCCCTGAACCATAATATTGTTTTTGTAACCACATCTACCCTGCTGGCTACTTTACGTACCGTAGAAGGCGTCTGGAAACAGGAAAATCAAAAAAATAATGTCCTCCGGATAGCCAAAGAAAGCGGCCTGCTTTACGATAAGTTTGTGGGTTTTGTAGAAGACCTGAAAGCAATCGGCCGGCAACTGGATAACAGCCAGACCAGCTACCAGGCGGCTCTTAATAAATTAACGGAAGGCAAAGGAAACTTAATAAAAAAAGTGGAGCAACTGAAGAAATTAGGTGCCCGCACCAGCAAATCATTGGACCCCGGATTGGTGAAAGAGGCCGGCGGCGAACCACATCTGTCCTTGCCGGAATATGCCGATGATAATTTATTAAACCAGCATGTATCCTAAATCATAACCAGTTTCTGCTGGATTAAATTTAAATTAAAAGATAAACTTAAAACCTGAATCATGGAATCTATAACTTTAAATATTGGCGGCGTACCCGAACATTTTAACCTTCCCTGGCACCTGGCTCTGGAAAGTGGATTGTTCCGGGAAAAAGGATTAGATGTAAAATGGCAGGATTATCCCGGTGGCACCGGCGCCATGGCGAAAGATTTACGCAGCGGCGATTTAGACCTGGCCGTTTTATTAACCGAAGGCATTGTAGCCGATATAGTTAAAGGTAATCCGAGTAAAATAATTAGTGTATATGTCTCTTCGCCGCTGCTCTGGGGAATTCACGTGCCGGCTTCTTCTGCATTACAGGATGTCTCTGAATTGGCCGATAAACGATACGCCATTAGCCGGATGGGTTCAGGATCGCACCTGATGGCTTTTGTGCATGCGTCGCAGCAAGGCTGGGACCCTACTAATCTGCAACTGATACCGGTAGGAGATTTAAACGGTGCCCGGGAAGCTTTTGAAAATAACCAGGCCGATGTTTTTATGTGGGAAAAATACATGACAAAACCCCTGGTCGATAGCGGAGAATTCCGGCGGGTTGGTGAGTGCCCTACCCCCTGGCCTTGCTTTATGATAGCGGCGCGTCAGGAAATTATAGATAAATATACCCCCGAACTTCAAAAACTACTCGCCGTTATTCACCAGACCAACGAGGCATTTATGCAAAATTCGGCCTCGCCCCAAATGGTTGCCAAACATTTCCGTTTAAAACCCGAAGATGCAGCCACCTGGTTTAGCGCTACCCATTGGGCCACCGATGCCACCGTACCATTAGATACAATAGAAACGGTAACGGACACCTTGTTTTCCCTGGATCTGATTCCGGAGAAACCCGATCCGGCTAGTTTGATAGCCAGTTTAACCGGAATTCAACCATCCGGAAATAAATAATCATACCCAACAACTCCCATGAAAAAACTATTCATTTCCGGTGTAGCGCTGGCACTGCTTTGGTCCTGCGAAAATAAAAAAGCTAACCAGCAGGAGGCAGATGCTTATATAAAGGAATATAGCCAACAGTTCCAAAAATTATATACGCTATCGGCTGAGGCCGAATGGAACTCGAATATTCGTATTGTAGAAGGCGACTCTTCGAACGCTATTGCTACCCGCCAGGCCAACGAAGCCATGGCCGCCTTTACAGGCAGTGAGGAAAACATTAAAAAAACGCGTGACCTGCTGGAAGATAAAAATAACCTGACGGACCTGCAGGTAAAACAATTGGAAGCTATTCTTTTTGCGGCGGCCAATAATCCCCAAACAGTACCGGAGGTAGTTAAAAAACGGATCAAAGCGGAAACCGAGCAAACCGAGAAATTATTTGGCTTCGACTTTAAACTCAGCGGTAAATCCGTATCAACCAACCAGATAGATTCTATTCTGCGGGAAGAAAGGAACCTGGATAAACGGCAACAAGCCTGGGAAGCCAGCAAAGAGGTAGGCAAAGTTTTAAAAAGCGGGCTGGTTAATTTACGCAACCTGCGCAACGAAACGGTACAGGCCCTCGGTTATGATGATTATTTCAGCTACCAGGCTTCCGACTACGGCATGCAACGCGCCGAAATGATGGACCTCATGCGCCGGATTAACCAGGAGTTGTTGCCGTTGTACCGCGAACTTCACACGTATGCCCGGTACGAGCTGGCTAAGAAATACAAACAGCCGCAGGTACCGGATTTATTGCCGGCACATTGGCTGCCAAACCGCTGGGGCCAGGACTGGAGTAGTATTGTGGCGGTGGAAGGCATAAACCTGGACCAGGTTTTACGTGCTAAAGGTCCCGAATGGCAGGTGCAGCAGGCCGAACGTTTTTACCAGAGTTTGGGCTTCCCCGCCCTGCCCAAAAGTTTTTACGAGAAATCAAGTTTATACCCGGTTCCGGCGGGCGCTCCTTATAAGAAAAATAACCATGCCTCGGCCTGGCACATGGATTTGGATAAAGACGTGCGAAGCCTTATGAGCGTAGAACCCAATTCGGAATGGTACGAAACCACCCACCATGAATTAGGTCATGTGTATTATTTTATGACCTATTCTAACCCGGAAGTTCCGGTGTTGTTGCGGGGCGGTGCTAACCGGGCTTTTCACGAAGCTATGGGTAGTTTAATGGGGCTAGCAGCCATGCAAAAACCCTTTTTGGTTCAGCTGAACCTCATTAATCCTGCTACCAAAACCGATGAGGTGCAATCACTATTAAAGGAAGCCCTGAATTATGTAGTTTTTATTCCGTTTGCCTCGGGGGTGATGAGCGAATTTGAACATGATCTCTATGCCAAAAACCTGGACCCAAAAGATTTCAACCAGCGGTGGTGGGAATTATCGGCCCAGTACCAGGGAATGGCACCGCCTACGCAGCGCGGACCTGAATTTGCCGATGCTGCTTCCAAAACACATATAAACGACGACCCGGCACAATATTATGATTATGCTTTGTCTTATATAATCCTTTTTCAACTCCACGATCACATCGCCAAGAATATACTAAAACAAGACCCACATGCCACCAATTATTACGGCAACAAAGCAGTAGGCCAGTTTCTGACCAGCATCATGTATCCGGGCGAAAGCGGGGACTGGCGGAAAATGCTGAAAGAAAAAACCGGGGAGGATTTAAGCGCCCGGGCCATGGTAGCCTATTTTGAACCTTTAATGCAATATCTTAAGGTGCAGAATAAAGGGCGAAAATATACCATGTAAGGTTTTGATATATTCGAAAGTTTAAGTTAAACAAAAGAGCCGGATAATTTCCGGCTCTTTTGTTTAACACAAGTATTTAAAATTAATTTTAATCGCTTAATAATTGGCCGGTATGGCCGGAACATCTATGAATATAAAATTACTGTCTTTAGCAGCTTTAAGGGTAATTAAATCCACATCGTCGATCCGGAGTTGGTCGTGTGGCAGCACCTGATAGCCATTCACGAACAGCTCGCCTTCGGTAAGATAAAGCAGGGTTTTACGAATAGGAAAAGTCTGGAAATTATATTCTTTATCTTCCTGCAAATTACCGTAATAGACCGTTGAATTAGAATTCATGTACACGACATCTTCGAGTACTTTCTGGCCCGTCACCAATGGAATCAGCTCATTTTTAGTATCCAGAAAATCAATCCGCTTTTGTTCGTAAGAAGGTGCCAATCCTTTTTTATTAGAGAAAAACCACAATTGGTATAAATGAAGTTCCTCTTCTTTATCGTTCCTTTCGGAGTGGGTTATACCGGTTCCGGCCGTCATGCGTTGCACTTCTCCGGCGCTGATGGTGGTTTTATTACCTAAACTATCTTCATGGGCGACCTCGCCGGCCAACACTATTGTTACTATTTCCATTTCGGAGTGCGGGTGCTGCGGAAATCCACTTTTCGGCGCTATCACATCATCGTTAAATACCCGTAACGGCCCAAACTGTACATTATTCGGATCGTAATAATCAGCAAAAGAGAATAGAAAATGAGATTTAAGCCAGCCGGCCGAAGTGACGTGCCTGTCAGCAGCTTTAATGAGTTCTGTCATGGTTGCGGTATATTAATTCTCCTGGGTAAGAGCTATATTTAGAAAAACATATAATTATTACGGCAATCCGACGCGTAAGTTATTTATCCAGCTTTCAAAAAAATCCTCCCGGTAATATTCCGGGAGGATTAAGCTCGTTGTTATAAGGCGACTACGCCCGCTTTAACTTAATTACTTCCTGCTGCAGGTCCATCACAATAGAAGTAAGTTTGCTCAAAGAAAAATCGGCAATCGGAAAACTGTTGCTGATATAGGCTTTAGCTTCCCATATTTCGTAAATATCATTTACGCCTAACTCGTAAGGATGAAACACTGGATTATCGGAATGCAGGCGCAATGTTGAATCAGATTTAATTTTGTTATAAACCCGTTTAAACACTACACCCTCCTGCTGACTAACCAAAATGCAGGGAGTACCGTCTTTGATAGTAACCCAGTCTTCAATATATTTCCCGATAATAACCGTACCGGAAGCAATAGGCAACATAGAATCGCCTTTTATTTCAAAAGCCCGGTGGGTGCCGGTAGTGTTAAGCATCGGTAACCGGAACTTTGGTAGTTCTTCAATAAATTCCGGATCAGCGTATCCATTCAGGTAACCTGCGCTAGCCTTATAAGGTACCAATTCAATATTTTCCCGGTTATCCTGATCTATGGTAATAGCAAGAACCCGCAATTTGCCGCCATCAGTACCATTTTGTATTTCTTTTGAAGCCTCTGGTTTGTTTTTACTTAGTTCGAGCGTAACCAGCTGATCCAAGGAAACCTCAAACAAACGGGAAATATTTACTAAAGTGCTTAGCCGGGGCTCTGCCCGACCCTCTTCATACGCACCGACTAAGGACCTTTTTATATTTAGTTTTTCGGCTAACTGGGCTTGGGTTAAACCATTTTTTTTCCGAAGGAACTTTAAGTTGTTATCAACCATAAGCCTTAAAAATTTAAAGTATAAATATATTTATCTACGGTAAATTTAAGAAAACGCCTGCATTTTTACTAATTATTTTAGTCTATTTTTGATAATACCCCATCTTTAATTAGTAAATTTTTTTTGAACCGTTATCATCCTTTACCCAAGGATTTCTTTATTCCATAAAGGTTTGAAAA
>JAQBNV010000489.1 GCA_028288395.1 Adhaeribacter sp.
TGGTAACGCCGTAGGCCAGGTTCGCATAAAATGACCATTGCATTTGCGGACTCATGCCGGTCCGGAAGGTGCCCAGATGCGCGTGAACATCTACCATGCCCGGCATAATGGTTTTGCCTTGTGCATCAATTACTTTGGCGCCGGCCGGTACAGTTACCTGGTTGGACGGGCCTACGGCAATAATGCGGTTGCGATCTACCACAATGGTACCGTTCTGAATAACTTCATCACCTTTCATGGTGATGATGCGGGCATTGGTGAACGCAATTT
Organism: Adhaeribacter sp.; assembly: GCA_028288395.1. Lineage (GTDB taxonomy): Bacteria > Bacteroidota > Bacteroidia > Cytophagales > Hymenobacteraceae > Adhaeribacter. Next base: position 271 of record JAQBNV010000489.1, read on the forward strand.
TGCCTTGCGGTAAGTCCGATTCCAGCACCAGATTAATTTTCAAGCCGCTAGAGTCCAGGGGCGTAATTTTGGTAACGGCGCCCGTTAAAAAAGCAAAGCGGTTTTTTAAATCATTTGTAAAATATTCCTCGCCCAGCAGCCAGTGCAGCTTTTGGCTGTCGCGCGACCAATGGAGGCTGGTGCCGGCGTCGCGGGTAACGCGGGCCAGCGGAATGGCTTTGCTTTCTGCGCTGATTTCCAGACCTTTGCCAGCTACCGGAAGCGGGGCTATATAAACGTTAAACAGTTCGGTAAAGGCTACCCATTTATTATCGGGGCTGGGTACAAACTGCGTTGCGTATTTAGAAAACAGATGCGTAGCGGGTTCCAGGCCGTTCAGGTTGATGCTTTTAAGGGCAAAATTATCGCCTTCGTTGGCCGAGAAGAAAATACGGCTCCCGGTTTTATCAAAGATCGGGTTGCTGCCATTTTTATGCACCAGGGTCATGGCGCCGCCTTTGGCTGGCACCCAGAAAATGCCGGTATTTTTGCCGAAGGTGTAGCCCTGGTGGTCATTGCCGCCGGTTTTGCTGAATACAATTTTTTGGCCGTCCGGCGAATAGGCGGGCGTGGTATAAAATCCTTTTTCGGTGGTGAGCTTCTGGGGTTTTTGGCCGTTCAGATCGGTTTTATACAGGGCGCTTAAATTTTCGTCGTTCCAGGTGGCGTACACAATGCTTTTGCCGTCGGGGCTGAATACCGGGTAATATTCGAAGTCGGTACCTTTGGTAAGCCGGACTGGTTTTCCGTTGGGCAGCTGTTTTTTATACAGGTAGCCGGCGGCGCTAACCACCAGGTATTTACCATCGGGCGAAGTAACAGCATGGCGAATGGCTTTAGCGGTAAATTTGGCGGGTGCAATGCCTTCCGGTCCAAAGTTATATTTAACGGCGTCGGTAACCTGGTGCCGCGACTGGACGGAAAAAGGAATTTCGACTGCTTTGTTTACCTGGTTTACATCTACTTTATGAATTTTACCCTGGGCCCAGATAATAATATTTTTGTTGTCGGGTAGCCACGCGAAATTAGGATAAACGCCAAAAATGGCCCAGGCTTCCTGCTGATCTTTGCTCAGGTTATCGAATATTGGCCATTCTTCGCCGGTACTTAAATTATGAATAAAGAGCACCGATTTGGTACGAACGCGGCGAACAAAAGCCAGATATTTGCCATCGTGCGAAACCTGGGGCCGCACGGCGCCGCCCATTCCCGTAATTATATTTTCGATGTCGCCGGTGGTGCGGTCCACGCGCCGAATCATATAAATAAGGCCATTCGGATCTTTATTGTATTCAAAAAAGTTGCCACCGCTCATGTCTTCACTGTAATACACATAACGTCCGTCCGGCGATACATTGGGTTCACCCGCGTCCTGCTGGTCGTTTTTGCGCTTGGTTAGCTGGATGCCGGTCCCGCCGGCAATATGGTAAGCCCACATTTCGCCGGCGCCTAAAGAGCGTGTGCCGGTAAAATGCTTGCGGGCAATCAGGTACTCCCCATCCGGCGACCAGGAGGCATTGTTTAGCAACCGGAAGTTTTCTTTTGTAATAGCGTGGGCATTAGAACCATCGCGGTTCATTATCCAAATATTATCACCACCGTCGCGGTCGGAGGTGTAGGAAATAAATTTACCATCGGGGCTAAAGCGGGGTTGTACTTCATAGGCCCGGCCGCCGGCCAATAATTTAGCTTCGCCGCCGCTAACCGGCAGGCTGTAAATATCGCCCAGCAGGTCAAAAATAATTTCTTTGCCATCCGGACTAACATCGAGGTTCATCCAGGTGCCTTCGGTAGTGGTAAAGCTAATTTCTTTAGCAGGGCCATGGGCGGCCGTAACCTGCCATTTTTTAGGGTCGGGAGTTGGCGTTTTAATATCCTGGGCCGCCGCCAAGAAAGGGGCAGAACAAGTGAGAATACCAGCCAGTAACCGGAAAATTAAATTGGACATGAAGGTATAAAATAGATTTGGGTGCGTTTAAGAAAGTAAAATTAACACATTCCCGGTTATTATGTAAACAGTAAACCGGTTGTTCTTTAACTTAAAAGCCGAAAACAGCTTTTTCCTCTTTTATTCGCTCGTTCACTATTTTCACAATCGCCGGATCGGCACCAATCAAGATTAAAACCAGGGTGCCCTTTTCCCGGGCAAACGGTTCTTTTATCTCGCCCACTTCTACTATTCTGCGAAAGAGCTGCTGGTGTTCCGGATCCGGCCTGTCGCCTACCAAAATTACATTAGTAAAGGTTAATGGTTGGGGCAGCCAAAGAAGATAACTGGCTTCTTCGGAATACGCCGGTGGTAAACTGAATTTTTTGCCGTAAAAATTCACGGCCGCGGCTTGCCCGTAGTTATCGCACAGGATAAGCGTTTTGCTACGTTGGTCCGGCGGGATTTGCTCATAGGCCCTGGCCACTAAACCGGTAAGTTCTTCCCAGCCCAGCATGTCGGCATAATCCTGGGGTAGTTGGTGGTTCTGGCCATCTTCCCAACGCAAAATGCCCAACGCTATAAATTTTTGCGCGTAAGCTGCCGTAGCCGCTGGCGGCAGTAAAGGCATAATAATAGGGAATACCGTAAATATGAAGAGCATTGGAATAGCCAGCAATACCGGACGCAACCAAAAAAGCCAACCTTTAAGGGTGATTTTTTCCCAGGAAATACTGCCAACGGCCATCATTACCGGAAATAAACCCAACGTATAATAACTTTTGCCTTGCAACCACAAGAGCAGGCCCATCACAAATAAAAATATGAGACCGAGGATGATATAGGGTTTGCCCCAACGGGTGAAAAAAAAGGCGCCCAGACCAACCGGCCAAACCAGTAATGCCCCCAGGCACATAATTAGCTGATCTTGCAAAAAATCAGCCCAGGCAACGTGGCGCAATTGGGTAGCTTGCAACTCGCGCATGTGTGTAAAAAAAGGCAACTCATGCTGCAACTGCCAGATTATATTGGGTAATACCAATACAGCCGTGATAAAAAT
>JAQBNV010000206.1 GCA_028288395.1 Adhaeribacter sp.
ATGGGTACCCGTTGTTGTTCGCGGGTGTCGCGGTCGCGAATGGTGACGGTATTATTTTCGAGGGTTTCGTAATCTACCGCAATGCAATACGGAGTGCCAATTAAATCCTGGCGGGTATAGCGTTTACCAATAGCGTCGCGCTCTTCGTAAATAATATTAAAATTATATTTTAAATCGTCAAAAATCTGCATGGCTTTTTCCGGTAGACCATCTTTTTTAACTAAAGGAAAAATAGCGGCTTTTACCGGTGCCAGGGCAGGGTGAAATTTCAGGAAGGTACGTGTTTTAGTAACATCGCCATCCGTAACTTCTTCTTCGGTATAAGCACTACATAAGGTCATCAGGAAGGCCCGGTCCGCACCTACCGAAGTTTCCACCACATAGGGCACATAATTACCTAGCGGTTTGCCTTCAGCATTTAAATCGTTATCAAAGTATTGTTGCTTTTTGCGGCTTAATTCCTGGTGCTGGCTTAAATCAAAATCGGTACGGGAATGGATGCCTTCTACTTCTTTCCAGCCAAACGGGAATTCATATTCAATATCTACCGCGGCATTGGCATAGTGCGCCAGTTTATCGTGGTCGTGGAAACGCAGTTTATCCGGAGAAACACCAAGGGCCTGGTGCCATTTTAAGCGTACCTGCTTCCAGTGCTCGTACCATTTCATTTCCGAACCCGGCTGAATAAAATATTGCATTTCCATTTGTTCGAATTCGCGCATCCGGAAAATAAACTGGCGGGCTACAATCTCGTTCCGAAACGCTTTACCAATCTGGGCAATACCGAAAGGAATTTTCATCCGGCCGCTTTTCTGTACGTTCAGGAAATTAACAAATATACCCTGAGCAGTTTCGGGGCGCAGGTAAATGGTGCTGGTATCTTCGGCCACGGATCCTACCTGGGTCGAAAACATCAGGTTAAACTGCCGTACTTCGGTCCAGTTGGTAGTGCCGGAAACCGGGCATTTAATATTTTCTGAAATAATGAGTTCCTGTACGCCTTTATAATCTTCTGCTTCGAGCAAGCGGGCCATTTGTTTTACCAAAGCCTGACCCTTATCCGGCTCACCAGCGTTTTCGTATTCGGCGGCTTTCTCTTCCAGCAACACATCGGCACGGTAACGCTTCTTCGAATCCTTATTATCGATCATCGGATCGCTAAAAGAATCGATGTGGCCGGAGGCCTTCCAGGTAAGCGGGTGCATAAAGATGGCGGCATCAATACCTACTACATTCTGGTTCAGCTGGGTCATGCATTTCCACCAGAGCGTTTTGATATTATTTTTTAGCTCCACGCCATTTTGGCCATAATCGTAAACTGCCTGAAGCCCATCATATATTTCGCTTGAAGGAAAAACGAAGCCGTATTCTTTGGCATGCGAAATAATATCTTTTAGTTGCGTACTTTCTAATGAAGTTTTTTCTGTTTTTGTTGCCATAACTACAAATATATAACGAGCATCTTTAGGGAGAAAACAATTACGGTAATTTTGCCTTTAGGAATGTCATTTTTAACTTATTACCATTATTTACGTGTAAGTATTGTTTTATTCTAATTCATTAATTTATAAAATGCTTAGGTTTACCTATTATTTTATAAAAGATAAGGCTGATTTAACAATTTCTTAACACTTACCCTGCTTTTTACTTTTACTTTTGCGACCTAATTTGGACTAACTTTAACCTTTATGTTTGGATTACCTCCCGAACTGCTCTTTTTATTAATTCTTTGTTTGGTAGCTGCCTGTGCCTTTGAGTTTGTTAATGGCTTTCACGATACAGCCAATGCAGTAGCTACCGTTATTTACACCAATACGCTCCGGCCCTGGGTAGCGGTAATCTGGTCTGGTTTCTGGAACTTTATCGGGGTTTTTGCCGGCGGTATCGGGGTTGCCATGGCCATTGTGTATTTACTCCCGGTAGAAGCCCTCATCGACCAGGATGTTTACCACGGCGTAGCCATGATCGGCGCTTTGCTCATCAGCGCCATTGTCTGGAATTTAGGTACCTGGTATTACGGCTTACCTTCTTCCAGTTCACACACCCTTATTGGTTCTATTCTGGGCGTAGGTATTGCTTTTTCGGTTTTACCCGGTACCACCGGCGCGGCCGTAAACTGGGGTGAAGCCGGTAAAACGGGCCTATCTTTAATTGTGTCGCCATTTTTAGGTTTCACCCTTACAGTGGTGCTCATGTTTATTCTGAAACGTTTTGTTAAAAATAAAGCCATTTTTAAAGAGCCGCATAAAAGGAAACCGCCGCCGCTCTGGATTCGCCTTATCCTGATATTAACCTGTACGTTGGTTAGCTTCTTTCATGGATCTAACGATGGCCAGAAAGGCGTGGGATTGATTATGCTTATTTTAATTGCTATTGTACCTATCCATTTCGCGCTGGATATTACGAAAGATCCAGGCCAGATTGCCAAATCGCTGGGGCAGGTAGAAATGGTAATAAATAAAGTAGATACCAACGTTTTATCTCAAAATGATGTACAAAATGTAACCGATATGAAGGCCAATGTGGCGGATATGCACCGCTTGTTCGCATCGGTGGATCAACTGCATGCCTTGCCGGAAGAAAGCCGTTTTATGGTTCGCCGCGATATTTTATTATTAACGAAAGAAACCGAAAACCTGCTGAAGAGCCCGGATGTAACGCTAAGCCTGGCCGACCGGGCACGCCTGGACGAAAATATTGCCAAAATGCGCACCTATACCGATTATGCGCCTACCTGGGTGATAATGGTAGTGGCTCTATCGCTGGGAATTGGTACGATGGTGGGGTGGAAAAGAATTGTAAAGACCATTGGGGAAAAAATAGGAAAAGAGCATTTAACGTATGCGCAGGGCGCTTCGGCCGAATTGATGGCTGCCGGCGTAATTGGTTTTTCCACATTTGTGTTTAAGTTACCGGTAAGTACCACCCATATTTTATCGTCGGGTATTGCCGGTAGTATGGTGGCCAACCGGGGTATCAAAAACCTGAATCCAACTACGGTCCGGAATATTGCTTTGGCCTGGGTTTTAACCTTGCCGGTTTCCATGTTTTTATCCGGCACGTTGTTTTTATTGTTCC
>JAQBNV010000216.1 GCA_028288395.1 Adhaeribacter sp.
TTTTATTTGGCCTTCCCGTTCCTGCAGCGAAGCCCCGATCCCTTCCAAACGGCCGGTCATTTCAATATCGAAAGAAGCTTTATCTTCCGGAGCGAAATATTCGGTGTGGGGATCATAAGTATTCGTAATAGCATTCATATACAACGAGAACTGGTCCTCCTTGGTAGATTGAGCCAGACGGCGATAAAAGTCTTCGTACGTTTTGGTGATTTTTTTACGAGCATCCACTTCCATTTGCGCAAAAGTTTTGGCGGTTTCTTTCGTATCCCCCCGTTCTTTGGCTTTCTCCTGGATATCCATTATTTCCGACAGTTGACCTAAAGTCTGGTACTTCAGGTATTTCCGCCAGGCTTCTTTTAAAGCTGCTTTGTCGGTTGGCCGGGCAATTTTTTCCGGATCAGTTTCGATAGCCTCTTCTTTTTCAAAATCAAAAGGCTTAGCTAATATTTCTTTGTAATAACCGGAGGTTTCCTTGATTCGTTCGTTATAAACCTGGCTCGCCTGCTCAAAAAAATCGTGCGTGCCCCGTTTCACCTGGTCATCGATTTGGAGCTGGTGTTTTTTAAGTGCAGTTACGTCGGCTTCGGTTAAAAACTTTTTGTTTACATCCAGCCGTTTCAGGTAAAGATCAAATACTTTTTTGGAAAAATTGTCATCTACCTTTTCCGGCTGAAAGTGGGCGCTGTTTAATCCCTGCATTACAACTTTCAGCAAAACCGTATTTTTATCAACTACGCCGGTAGGCGTATCGATAACTAATGGGGATTTGTAAAGCTTGACTGATGCCAAAATGCCAGCGGTTAGCAAAACAGCTATATATATTAATATTTTTGGTCTAAAGGAAAACATACTATTAAATTATAATAATTAGTACTGGTTTATAAACAAAAGTAGTGCCTAATATTTAATCTGGCAGCTGTTGAAATATGTACGATATTTTTAAAAATTCGGGGGTAATTATCCCATTTTCCTGCTGAATAAAATATTTCCAATATTGCCCGCACCTGGCCCAGAAATTAGATTTTACCCTTGGTTTATGGCCTTCTCTAATGCTGCCGGCAGTTAAGGCGGAGTTAAGTTAGAAAGAAATATTTATTTTATTTACTAACGACCAATAATTAACCTAATTTAATCTGTTAACCGGAAGGGAATGCGAATTGTTATAGATTCGGCAACGTTATTTTGTCCCCGCCGTGCGGGAATCCAGGCCGGCCCTTCTTTAATTAAGCGAATTGCTTCCTGGTTTAATTCAGGTGTTATGCCTTTTATTATCTGCAAGTCCGAGATGGTACTGTCTGGCTTAACCAAAAAAGAAACTTCAATAGTTCCGGATATGCCAAATTGTCGGGCTTGGTCTGGGTAGCGGAGATTACGCTGGAGATATTGATGATACCCGGACTGGCCTGATACGGGCTGGGCGGGAGAATATTCCGCTACCGTGGTGGGTGGCGGTGGGGTAGCTTTATGAACTTGTTTTACCTGAAACCAAACCAACAGGGCAGCCAGAATTACGATAAAAAATACGGCCGTGGTTATGCCCCAATTTTTGAGATGTTGCAAGATCTGGTTTGGATGCCGCTGCGAGGAGCGGCTTTTCAGGTGATAATTTATTTCGAATAACTGGCGTTTACTTTTCGCTTTTGACGAAAGGCCATACCCGGTCAACGCATCTGTGCAAAGCACACAGTTTAATAAATGCAACTCTACTTCGTGGCGTTCGGCAACAGTTAACTGGTTTTCCAAGTATTGGTACATAACATCTGCCGACAGATGTTTATCCGGTAAAGTAGAAACCGACAGATAATTATCTTTCATGGTGCTTTTGCAGGTAAATTTTCAAATTTCGCTTACCATTTTGAATATAGCTCTTTACCTTATTTAAATCGTAGCCCGTATTTTCAGTTATTTCCTGGTAGCATTTTTTTTGCAGGTAAAAGAGTTCGATGCAAATGCGCTGTTCTTCCGGTATCTGATAAAGGCCTTGCTCCAACAAATTGAATTGTTCTTCCTGTTGTAAAGCGGCTTCCTCCGACGATTCTTCGGCCAATATATTTAACTCCGACCATTCCGGGCTTACCAATTTGCCGGTCCGGGATTTACGTCCCCGCAAAATCATCAGGCAATAATTTTTGGTTAATACGTAAAGCCAGTTTTCAAATTTTAATACCTCCTGAGACCGGAGCGCCGGCAATATTTTTTCGAACAACTGCATCACAGCATCTTTGCTGTCTTCCTCATCTTTCAGGTATTTGAGACAGATACCATAAACCAAATGCGTATACCGCTGGTAAAGCTCAGCCGCAAAAGTCAGATCTGCCGTAGCCCGGTACTGACGGATCAGTTCATCGTCGGAGTGGTAAGATTGCGGTTTTTTACGGCGGTTAAACATACTTATTTAATAGATGCAGCAAAATTAAGATTCCATAAAAGTTAAAATTTAAACATTTATTGTGGATTATATATGTAACCGGCATCATTTACATATAGAAGCTCTTCTGCAGAGAATCCTTCCTTGTTAAATTATATAACTTAAATTGGCTAATTACCATGGAAACAGGATTTTTATCTGTTGCCTCCCTGGACGATATTGTCTTTGAAGGCAGAAATAAAGCGTATGGCGCTTATGTACTCCGGCAGGAATATCCAGTACAGGTGTTAAAGGCAGCCGCCATCTCTATGTTAAGCGTTTTTTTATTTTTGATCTGGCTGGTTGCTTTTGGGCCGGAAGTTCCACTTCCGGATGATACTAGAAATTCAGAATTAAAAGATCACTCCCATACCTTATTACCCGAACCCTATATTCCGGCATCCCCACCAGCCAGGGCGATGGAAGCAGAACCAGCGGGTGTTGCCCCAACTGTCGCCACCAGAGCCTTTCGGCAGATAAAAATTGTATCGGATTTGACTCCGGTGGTAAACGATATTCCAAGCCAGTCGGATTTTACGCAAGCTGATCCGGGTTTGGTAACAGCTACGGGTGAAATACCAGGTACGGCTGCCCCGGAAACAACCGTTAATCTTGGCGCCGGAAACGGCACTGAAACCAGCCAGCCTTTTGAGGTGGTAGAAAAAATGCCGGAATTTCCGGATGGGCAGAGTGCCATGTATAAATTTATTAACAAGCACCTCCGCTACCCTCCGGAAGCCCAAAACCAAGGCTTGGAAGGAAATGTAATTTTGACTTTTGTGATCAGTGCTACCGGCGAAATATCCGAAATAAAAATATTGCAGGATATAGGGGGAGGTGCCGGGGAAGAGGCCCAAAGAGTGGTAAGGATGATGCCCAGCTGGCGGCCCGGCTTCCAGCACCAGCGCGCCGTGCCGGTACGTTTTACCCTGCCAATCCGGTTCCGGATGAATTAAGGTTTACAAATTGGAAATGATAATAAAGCAAAAAGCCCTGTCGGGGTTAACGACAGGGCTTTTTGCTTTATTATCATTTATATTAACGGTAAATACTTTCACCGTTGCTGTTGCGCCATTCGTTTTCCAGATAAGTGGCATCCTCATCATTACGGGGATGAACACCCATTACAATACCACCTTCTTTCACGCCACTTTCATATTCTTTGGCCCGGTCTTCCGGAATACCGGAACCCACTAACGCGCCTAGTAAACCACCGGTTAATCCACCTGCCCCGGCACCAGCTAAGCCAGCGGCTAACGGACCAGCTACTATTAAACCTAATCCTGGAATAGCAACGGAAGTACCGATAGCGGCCACCGCTCCTACAATGGCACCTAAAGTACCACCAATAGCCGAACCGGCACCGGCACCTTCGAGCGCTTTGTCACCCAAATCAGTATCGGCGGAATTGTCGCCAAAATGCTTTTTACGGGTATCATCAGACATAACCAGGTTTACATCATCTTTAGAATAACCCCGGCTATGCAAAGAATTGTAAGCCCGTTCAGCACTTTGCCGATCCCGGAACATTCCGGTCATCATGCGCGAAGTTCCGCTGGTGTGGCCTGATGTAGAACTGCCTGAATCCGATAGAGAACTACCTAAACCTGCCAGAGAACTGCTACCGGCATTGCTGGTACTATCGTAATCAGTACCACCTAGGTTGGTAGAACGGTTGCTGTCGGATGAACCAGTGTTGAAATTGCTGTTGTTATTGTTATTTGCATTGTTTTGATTGTCAAAACCACTATCTGAATTAGCACCTGTGATATTTTCCATAGTTGTTATTTTTAAGTTTTAAGGTTTGATATTTCCGCCCGTTTTAATACCCGGAGGATTTAAACATAAACGATTCGACCATGAATTAGTTACAAATACGGGTGTGCTTCTACAAATACGGATAGTAAAATTATATTGGAATAATGAGGAGAATGTCGAAATAAATTTGATAATATTCAACCAGAAGTGTCTAATGAGGGGTTTAGTTCGATATTTTTAAATTAAACTCTTACTATATTAATTTTTAAATAAAATAGCAGGCCGGTTTTATTATAAATGTCAGTATGGTGGCTGGTATTTTTACTTAGTCTGATTTTTTTCGTTTTTCCGCCGCTCCATTTCCTTTTTTATCAAATTAAATTCACGGCTGCTCTGGCCGGCTATGGCGGTGTTTTCGTCGGCGCGACGTAGCAAATAGGGCATAACTGCTTCTACTGGTCCGTAGGGGACATATTTAGCTACATTATAGCCGGCGTCTGCCAGGTTATAAGATAAATTATCGCTCATACCATACAACTGAGCAAAATATACCCGCGGATCATTGGGCGATATTTTATGTTTTTCCATCAAACGCAGCAGCAGATAGCAACTTTGTTCGTTATGTGTACCAGCGCAAAAAGCTATCTGGTCCAGGTGGTCGAGGCAGAATTCCAGGGCTTCATTGAAAAGCTTATCGGTGGCTGCTTTGTTTGGGTTAAGCGGGTTAGGATATCCTTGTTCGTGAGCTACCCGGGCTTCTTTTTCGAGGTAAGCGCCCCGCACCAATTTGGCACCTAACTTATAACCAGAGCGCACTGCTTCCTGGTAATCCTGTTGCAAAACCTCTAACCGGTCCTGGCGGTAAAGTTGGTAGGTATTGTAAACAATGGCGGTATCCTGGTTATAGCGCGTCATCATATCAATCGCCAACTGGTCGATGGTTTCCTGAAACCAGCTTTCTTCGGCATCAATAAACACCCGCACGCCATATTGGTGAGCTCTTTTGCAGATGGTAATCACGCGCGTATAGGCCCGGTTAAAAGCTTTTTCTTCGGCCTCGGTCAGTTTAATTTTTTCCTGTACTTTCTTCAGAATATTGCCGTCGGCCAGACCCGTTATTTTAAAAACCGAAAAAGGAATATTTTCGGAACGGTGGGCTTTTTCAATGGTAGCCAGAATTTCTTTATAAGTAGCATCAAAGCTTTTTTCGTCATTTTCACCTTCTACCGAATAATCCAGGATGGTGCCAATACGGGCCGCCGCCAGTTTCTTGATAGCTTCGTTGCATTCCAGCAGGTTTTCGCCGCCGCAAAAATGACTGAAAATAGTGGGTTTAATGAGAAATTTAACGGGTAAATTCCAGCGGAAAGCTTTGCGCACCAGTTTTCCACCAGTTTTAACCAGAAAATTATTATTCATGGTGGCAAATAGGGTATACATCATAAAAAGTTCTGCATCCGATTTATTTGCAAAAGCAATAGCAGTATTATCGAAAGAAATTGATTTCGCAGGAGTCATGCAGTTCTGAATTTTGGGCCCAAAGATAATTAACCCCGGATATTTTAACGCTACTTTAAGTAATTAAGCAGGGGTAGTGCGGTACTAATCTGGTATAACTTAAACCGCCGGCGGTGGTTAGAGGTTTCAAAACCTAAAGCGGATTAATATTTGCGAAACGTTTTTTTTAGTATTTACTTTGAGCACACCAAAACAAAGCTGTTTTTGTTTCATAATATTCATATCGGAGCAGATGCCCTATCAGGTTTAGCCGAATTTTTAAAAAACCGTGCCTTTGATAAGATAGTGGTGCTCACCGATGAAAATACTTACACCCATTGTTACCCCATAGTAGAACCATTCCTGCCGCCACACCATTTGATAAAGGTTAAAAGCGGTGAAACCAACAAAAACCTGCAAACCTGCGAAATAATCTGGGAAGAAATGACCAACCTGCAACTGAACCGCTGGTCGTTGCTGATTAACCTGGGGGGCGGCGTTATCGGTGATATGGGCGGTTTCTGCGCCGGTGTTTTTAAGCGCGGCATTTATTTTGTGCAGGTGCCCACTACCTTGCTGTCGCAGGTAGATGCCAGCGTGGGAGGCAAAACCGGGATTGATTTCCGGGGTTTTAAAAATCACCTGGGCATATTCAAAGAACCGCTTAAAGTATTTATTTACCCGGATTTCCTTAACACTTTACCATTGCCGGAGCTGAAATCCGGCTATGCTGAAATTATTAAACACTGGCTGATCTCGAAGAAAGAATCTTTTGCCGAGCAGAAAAATATTGGCCTGCTTACCGAAGACTGGCTGGGCCTGATAACCGAATCAGTTGGCATAAAAGCTGAAGTAGTAGCCGCCGACCCCCTGGAAAAAGGATTGCGCAAAATATTGAATTTCGGCCATACGGTAGGCCATGCCCTGGAAACCTTCCGGTTAGAAAAACCCGGACAAGCCTTGATGCACGGCGAAGCCATTGCCGTCGGCATGATTTGCGAAAGCTTCTTATCCAGGAAACGGGGTTTGTTAACTGATGACGAGGTTACCCAAATCGAATTATTTATTACGACTATTTACGAAAAGGTGGAAATTAATGCGGCCGATGTACCCGCGATTGCCGAACTGGCACTACAGGATAAAAAAAATACCGGCTCTGTAATCAAATGTACGCTGCTGCAGGGCATTGGCCAGGCCATTTACGATCAGCCCATCACCTTAGCAGATATTCAGGAATCTCTTCATTATTACCGTTCTTTATGAGTACTACAGGTTCTACCTTAATTTTTATTTCTCATCCCACTCGGGTGCTGGCCGGAACGGTTACGTTGCCCGCCTCTAAAAGTGAAAGCAACAGGGCTTTGATCATCGAAGCATTATCCGGGGCAGGTTCGCAACTAGATAATTTATCGGAAGCCAACGACACCCGGGTGATTACCCGGCTGTTGCAGCAAACCTCCGAAGAATTAAACGCCGAAGATGCCGGCACTGTCATGCGCTTTATGACGGCTTACCTGGCTGTAACAGGGCAAAATAAAACCATTACCGGCACTCCCCGCATGTTGCAGCGCCCGATTGGCGTACTGGTTGATGCCTTACGGGAATTAGGCTCCCAAATTGATTATCTGGGGCAGGAGGGTTATCCGCCGTTGGCATTCCGGGGTATTGATCGCACCCACCATTATCCGGCTACTTTAAAAGTCAGAGGCGATATCAGCAGTCAGTATATTTCGGCATTGCTTATGGTGGCGCCCCTTTTTCCGCATGGTCTAACACTGGAACTAACCGGTAAAGTGGGTTCCCGCCCATATATCCAGATGACATTGGCCCTGATGAAACATTTTGGAGTGGAAAGCAAATTTGAAGGTAACAAGATTCAGGTACCTGCCCAGACTTATCAACAGGCAAGTTATACGATCGAGTCGGATTGGTCGGGGGCAAGTTACTGGTACAGCCTGGTAGCTCTGGCCCAGGAAGCAACGGTTGAGCTGAAAGGACTTCGCCGGAATTCTTTTCAAGGTGATAGCGCTATTGCAGATATTATGTTAAATATAGGAGTGCATACCGTTTACAACCACGACAGTGTTACGCTGACTAAGACAAATAAAAACCAGGTATTTGCCTATGA
>JAQBNV010000231.1 GCA_028288395.1 Adhaeribacter sp.
TTTGCCACGCGTCGAGTTCTTTTTCTTCCATTTCGGACCGGATATTCTGAAGCGAGATTATTTTGAGCAGTTGCCCCTGCAGCCGGAAGGTACTGGCTTTAACCGTGAGTAGCAGTTGTTCTTCCGGGCCGGTTAATACCACCATTTTGCTTTCTTCATTTTCCAGCGTTTCCATGGCTGTTACCAACTCCGGACTTACCCGTTGCAGGGCCTGGATGCCTGTTAGGTGCGGTACCTGCAGCAAGTCTTTCGCCGCCTGGTTGATGAGGTTAACTTCGCCGGCTTCGTTAAAAGTAATTATGCCAATGCGCATGTGCGCCACCAGGCTTTGCAGGTACAAATGGTTGGCTTCTTTATCGGCTTTTATGCGCTGAAAGGCCGTAATGGTGTTATTCAGTTCTGCGGATAAATCAGCAAAAGAACCGCTGGTTTGTTCGGGCGGAAAGTGTTGGGTAAAGTCTTCGTACCGGATAGCCGAAAAGAACCGGACCAGTTCGCGGTTGGTTTTTTCGAGGTAATGAAATAAATCGAGCAACAGCGCCAGGATAAACAGGAATAGGCAAAAGGCGGTAATGTACCAGTGCTGGTAGAGCAGCACATACCAACATAGGCCAATCAGGACCATAACCAGCGAAAACCGCAACAATACCCGCAGCCGGAAAGAATTATAAACCATATTTTTCGATGCGACGGTACAAAGCTGTGCGGGTGATGCCCAGTTCGCGGGCGGCGTGGGTAATATTGCCGGCGTGTTTGCTCATTATTTTCTGCACCATCATGCGTTCGAGCATTTCGAGGGTATAATCTTCCATCAGGGCTACCGCGGGCGGGGGAGCGGGCTGCATAAAGTCAAAATCCCCGGGACGCAGCGTGTTCTGGTCGCTGAGGATAACGGCGCGTTCGATGGCGTGATCCAGCTCGCGGATGTTGCCGGGCCAGTGATATTCGCAGAGCTTTTTAAGCGTCGTTTTTTCTAATCCCAGGTTGTTTTTCTGGTACTTGCGGTTGTACAGGGTCAGGAAATGCGCGGCCAGGAGCGGAATATCTTCTTTCCGTTCGCGCAAGGGCGGCAAATGCAATTCTACGGTATTGATGCGATATAATAAATCCTGCCGGAAACGTCCCTGGTTTACCATTTCATAGAGCGGCATATTGGTGGCGCAAATCAACCGGATATCAATGGCTTTGGGTTTGTTTGTGCCCAGGCGGGTTATCTGACGGCTTTGCAAGGTGGTGAGTAACTTCGATTGCAGCGACAAACTCAGGTTTCCTATTTCATCCAGGAATAAAGTGCCGCCCGAGGCCACTTCAAAACGGCCGGCGCGATCTTCTTTGGCATCGGTAAAAGCGCCTTTGGCGTGGCCGAATAATTCACTTTCAAAGAGCGTTTCGCTTACCGCGCCTAAATCTACGCTCACAAAAGCTTCATCGGCCCGGCCGGATTTCCGGTGCAAGGCGCGCGCCGCCAGTTCCTTGCCCGTGCCATTTTCACCCAGTATCAACACGTTGGCATCCGTAGAACCTACCTTTTCGATGGTTTGGTAGACCTTTTGCATGGGCGCCGATACACCAATAAATTCACTGTAATGCGCATTCATGGCTTGGTTAAGGCCGCGTTGTTTCGCTACCAGCGTTTTTACTTCTTGGGTAGATTTACGCAAACTACAGGCGGCAGTAAGGGTGGCGAGTAATTTTTCATTTTGCCAGGGCTTCAGTACAAAATCGGTGGCACCTTCTTTCAGGGCCCGCACGGCCAGTTCCACATCGCCGTAGGCGGTAATCAGAATTACAATGGCGGCCGGATCTATTTCCAGAATCCGGGAAAGCCAGGTAAATCCTTCTTTGGAGTTGGTTGCGCCCGCGGTGTAATTCATGTCCAGCATAATTACATCATAAGAATCGTTTTGCAGGTGGTACGGAATTTTATTCGGATTGGGCTCGGTGCGTACGAAGGAGAAATGCTGCTTCAAAAATATCCGGCCCGCCGTCAGAATATCTTCTTCGTCGTCTACAATCAGGATGCGGCAATCAATTTTATTACTCATGTCTATCGGGCCTAAAGCAAAAGAATGGTATTTTAATGCGCTCCTATTCTTTTATCAATAATAAGGGATAAAGAAAACCGAAGCAAGGGCAGGTTCTGCCGCGATAACAACTTTACAAGCCTTGTGCCAACCTGACCCAAACGGGCTGCCCGGCTCCGGTGCCTGCTTTTGCCGGTAGCTATTAGCGGCTTGCGGGTGGCGGTGTGCGGTAACAGACATAAGGTGTACGATATCGTACAGCTATTTTGCCGCAAACGGCCTAAAATCTACCTGAATTTATTAAATAGATGGTAATAAAAATATGGCATTCTTCTTGGCTTTGCCTGCAGACCGTTTGCCGGCCCTGGCAAATCCAAAACTTTTACCGAAGCCCTATGCTAAAAAACTACTTTAAGATTGCCTGGCGTAACCTGCACCGGAATAAAATATATTCTGCCATTAATATTCTGGGGCTGGCAACGGGTATTTCGGCTTGTATCTTAATATTTTTGTTTGTGCAGGACGAACTGACGTACGAGCGCCACTTTGGTAAAGCCGACCGGATGGTGCGGGTGGTAAGCGAAATCCGGATGCAGGATCAGTTGGATAAATATGCCTATACGCCCTTTAAACTAGCCCAAACCATCCGGGATAATTACCCCGAGGCCGAAGAAGTAACCAAAATATTGCCGGTTAGCAAACAAACAATTTGGATCGGCGATAAAGCTTTTAACCAGGAAAATTTGTTTTTTGCCGACAGCAATTTCTTTAAAATATTCGATTACACGTTTTTGCAGGGCAACCCCGAAACAGCGCTAAAAGCGCCCAAAACCATTGTAATTACCGAAGACCTGGCAGTTGAGTTTTTTGGGAGCGCCGCCGGCGCTATGGGTAAAACCCTGCAATTCAGCAAAAATCCGCACCAGGTTACCGGCGTAATATCCAATCCGCGGCACTCGCATTTGCAGGCCGAAGGTTTTTTATCAGCCATTACGCTGGGTAAAGGTACCACCGAAATAAATGCGGTTACTACCGTTACCAATTGGCTGGCGCTAAACTGGTTTACCTACGTGCTGCTAAAAGATAAAAACCAGGCTAAGGCTTTGCAGCAGCAGTTATTTACCTTAAGCCGCCGTACCATTAATCCCTGGATTAAAGAAAACGAACTGACCGCCAGTCAGACCTTTTACCTGCAACCAGTACGAGATATTCACCTGAACCCCGAGTGGAAAGACCAACTGGCAGCCTACGGGCAGAAAGCTTATGTGTATATTTTTAGCTTTGTAGCGGCTTTTTTATTACTTATTGCCTGCATCAATTACATGAACCTGGCTACCGCCCGCTCGGCGAAACGGGCCCGCGAAGTAGGTTTACGCAAAGTAGTGGGGGCTTACCGGTCCCAGATCATCCGGCAGTTTATCGGCGAATCTATCCTGATAACTTTATTGGCCCTGTTGCTGGCCCTGGCTCTGCTAGAAATATTATTGCCGCACTTCAACGCCCTCACAAATAAAAATTTCTCTTACACTTATTTTACTCAGGGTTCATTTGGGTTGGTGTTGCTGGCCATTTTGCTGGTGGTGGGTTTAGTAGCCGGCAGTTACCCGGCTTTTTTCCTGTCGGCCTTTAAACCGGTTGAGGTACTTAAATCGAGTAAAAATCCCTCGGGGGGCAATGCGTTGTTCCGGCGGTTTCTGGTCGTCCTGCAGTTTACGATTTCCCTGATTCTTATTATTGGCACGCTGGTGGTTTTCAGCCAGATGCAGTTTCTCAAAAAATCAAATCTGGGTTTTGAAAAAGAACAAATATTTGTAATTGATATACCGGCCGGCGACACCACTTTAATCCGTCGTTTACCACAGCTTAAACAGGAATTATTAAATTATCCGGCTGTAGAGAAAGTCGCTAATGTAGCTACTATCCCGGGGGGCACGATCAGCGACCTGATTACGCTTATCCAAAAAGAGGAAGAACAGGAAGAGGGCACCTCATTTGTATTGGCCGGCGATTACGACTTTTTAGATTTGCTGCAAATTCCGGTGGTAAAAGGCCGTAATTTCTCCCGCGATATAAGCACCGACCCGAAAGGCGGCGTGCTGGTAAATCAAGCCATGGTTAAAAAGATGGGCTGGCGCGACCCGATAGATAAAAAAGTGCTTTTCGGCGACTGGGATGCCCGCGTAATAGGAGTGGTGAACGATTTTCATTACACATCGCTCCGCACGGCTATCGAACCCTTGATTATTGCCTTGGCGCCATCCTCGCCGGGTTATTTGCTGGTGCGGGTAAATGCGGCTAACCTGCCGGCTACCATGCAGTTTATGCAAGCCCGCTGGAAATCATTTGATCCCAAACACCCAATGGAATATTTTTTCCTGGATGCCTTTTTTGATAAACAGTACCGCACCGAAGAAAAGATGCTAACCATTTTTGGCTATTTTGCGGCTCTTACTATTATTATCGCCTGCCTGGGTTTATTTGGGCTTACCTCTTTTACGGCCGAGCAACGCACCCGCGAAATCGGCATCCGCAAAGTATTGGGCAGTTCGGTTATCGATATTATAATGTTGCTTTCTAAATATTTTACGCTTCTGGTCATTATTGCTATTCTACTGGCTACACCTATTGCCTAGTACGGCATGCACCATTGGCTCCAGGATTTTGCTTACCGCACGCCCCTCACTTTCTGGACTTTTTTCCTGGCCGCCTTTTTTGCCATGTTCATTGCGATGCTAACCGTTAGTTTTCAGGCGGCCAAAGCAGCCACCGCCAATCCCGTAAAAGCGCTCCGGGCCGATTAAAATCTGGCAATATTTTGCATGGCCGCTTCCTGGGGCTGGGCCGGTAATGCATGTAGGTTTGTATGCGGGCAGCGGGTAGTTTGGTCTAGCAGCGGAATATTATTATATAGGGGGTAAAGAATAATTTGAACCAGGTAACGCCTTTAAAGCCCGATTGGAACGGGAAAATGCTTGGCCTGGTTTATGTTTTTAACGGGTTTTAGGGCCAGCTAATATTAACCGCTCGCTTAAACCGTTTATATTTAAATTTCTTAAATTGTTATATGAAAAAAATATTGCTGCTGCTGCTGCTGGCGCTTAGCCTACGGCAAATATCATTTGCTACCGAAGATTTAACGAAAGAGAATTTATACCGGTTTACCCTGGACCTGACCCAGGTGCAGAATGACCGTCTCCAGGTTACCTTAAAAGTTCCCGAAATAAAACAATCCGAAATCATTTATAACATGCCCAAAATAGTGCCGGGTACTTACGCGGTTTACAACTTCGGGAAATATCTTTCATCGTTTAAAGCGTTGGATAAAAAAGGCCGCGCTTTGCCGGTAGTTCAGCTCGACGAGAACCGCTGGAAAATAAGCAAAGCCAAAGACCTGGACCGACTGACTTACTGGGTCAGCGACACCTTTGACAATACCCAGCCAGAAGATATCGTTTTTGAACCGGCCGGCACCAACATCGAGGAAAACAAAAATTTCCTGCTGAACACCCACGGCTTTATTGGTTACTTCGATGATATGAAGCGCGTGCCTTACGAATTAATTATTATCAAGCCCCGGCAGTTTTACGGCTCTACTCCCTTAAAAGCGACTAAAACTACTCCTTCTACCGATACCTACCGCATTAATTCTTATATGGAAGTAGTTGATGCGCCGCTGATGTACAATGTGCCCGATACCACCCTGCTACACATAGGCGGCGCGGAAGTACTGGTATCGGTGTATACGGCCAAGAAAGACGTGAAATCGGGCGTGATTGCCCAAAATATCAAAGAGATTCTGGAGGCGCAGAAAAATTATCTGGGTGGCAAACTGCCCGTCGAAAGATATGCTTTCCTGATTTACGTAGACAATGCTTACAACACAACCGGATCTTACGGCGCGTTGGAACATTCTTATTCTTCGGTTTATTATTTGCCACCTTTTAATGCGCAGCAGATTGCCAGCCAGATACGGGGCATTGCCGCTCACGAATTTTTCCATATCGTAACGCCCCTGAATATTCATGCCGAAGAAATCGGTGATTTTGATTATATCAACCCTCAAATGTCGAAACACTTGTGGTTATACGAGGGTGTTACCGAGTATTTTGCGTCGCACGTGCAGGTAAACCAGAAACTGATAAGCCCCGAAGAATACTTAGCTAAGCTCCGCCAATATATAATAGGATCGCAAAAATACAACGATACCCTGCCGTTTACGGTAATGAGCAAAGGCGCTTTGGACGTGCACGAAAAACAATACGGCAATGTGTATCAGAAAGGGGCGCTCATTGGTCTGGCGCTGGATATTAAATTACGGGAATTATCGGGTGGTAAATATGGTCTGCGCAACCTCATGCGTGACTTGGCCCGTACCTACGGCAAAGACAAATCCTTTAAAGACGAAGAACTTTTTGATAAAATTGCGGCGCTCACGTACCCGGAAATCCGCGACTTTTTCCGGATGTACGTAGAGGGATCGGCTCCCTTGGCTTATACCGAAATATTTAAATCAGCCGGGTTGCAGTATGCTCCTCAGTTTAGTGAATTGGTAAACACTTTTGGACAGGTAGAAATTGCACTGAATAAAGATAGCCTGGTGGTGATTGCTGGCATCGATAATATGAATGCTTTCGGTCAGAAAATGGGGTATCAGGCCGGCGATATTATTCAAAAAATTAA
>JAQBNV010000255.1 GCA_028288395.1 Adhaeribacter sp.
ACAACGAAAGAATAGGCTACCTGGGATCTACCATTAAAGTAAGTGCTGCCACCCCGGACCAAAATTTAACCACGATCCGCATCGATACGAAAAAGCCACTGGTTGAATCTTCCCAAAAATTTATCGATGAATTTCAAATAAATTATAACGAAGGCTTAAGCGTTTTTAAAATATCGCCTTTGGCTAATGATATCCCCGTACCTTTTTTATTCTTAGCTGATAAACGGGGGAGTAAAATAACCATTTACCCAACTACTCAAAACGCCACTGGCAAATACCTGGTTTCGGCTACCGACAGCGCCAGCAATGCCCGGCTGGATACCATGAATATTACTTTTGAAGGTAAAAAAGCGCCCCGCGCCGGTGATGCCTATTCATTAAAAACGGAAAGTAACGCTTTAACCAAAGATACCCCCCTGGACCTTACCTTTAAAGTACCCGTAAAAATAGCTCAGCCTGAGGGAGCCCTTACTCAGGTACAAGACTCGGTTAACCGCAAGGCGTTAAACTTTCCGCATGATATAAAGCTGTATGCTACTGCAACCGTCCTGAGTATTACTACCCCGCTCACCGCCAAAAAAACCGTGCAAATCATACTCGATACAACCAAAGTTGTACCGGTCTCCGGGGACCGCTTCCGTCAGCAAAAAACCCGTTTAGAAATATCAAATAAAATAACGTTGGGAGGCTTGAGTGGGAAAATACATACCAATTACAAAAAATATTGGGTGGAAATATTAAACAAAGCCGGCGAAGTTGTTTATACCCTGGATTCACCTAAAACCCTGCAGCTCGACCGCCTGGAACCCGATACTTACCGCATCCGGGTAAAGATTGATGAGGACAATAATGGCCAATGGCGGGCTGGCAACGCTGATTTAATAACCATACCGGAAAAAATATACCATTATCCGAACCTCCAGGAAATAAAATCTAACTGGGAAATTGAGATAGCTGAACCCGATCCGCTCCTCAAATTTTAAGGTATGGATAAGTAGTGTGTATAGCTGTGGATATCTGTTCGTATTGTTGGTAGTGCAGGGTTAAAAACAGCCCCGCTACCATTTTCCGCTTCAGTAGGAGTACGTCGGTTAATAAGAAAGATTAACTACCCCCCGGATTGGTTCCTTATACACATATTAATAACTCTGCCGGCTTTTACCCTCCTCAATTGTAGATATGTTTAAAAGTAAAACAGCTGATTGAAAAAGAAGCAATTACGAGACAATTAAATGTAGATAAGTGCGGATAAGTGCCAGCCTTATAAACAAGAAGGTAACAAGTTTAAAACTTAATGGGTTTATCAACTTGTGCACAGCCCTAATAATGAAAATAGAATATTTAGATTTAAAATTTAAAATAATAAATATTAATAGGGTTGTTTAAAACTTTTGAAAATCAGAAATTAAAACTTTTAGAACCCCGGATGCCGTATAGAGAAATCAGAATGTAGCCACATGCCTTTTGATTACACACTCGATTTTAAAAAAATAAACTTTCGGGATCAGCCCGAATTCTACCGTATTGGTAAAGGAGAACAAGGGGTTTTGCTGGTAGAACCATACAAGTCGGAGATACTGCCGTACTGGCGGTTTAAAAGCCCCGAGATAGCCCGCAGGTCGGCCGACCAGGTGTACGCGCTCTTTATAAATTACCTGGCGCAGCAGGATTTTGTAGGTGCCGATATGGCCCGCAAATTTTTACAGAAGGGATATACCCGGGCCCGGCGCTATGCCAACCATAAATCGGGTCGCAAATACGCCCAAAATCCGCAGCTTACAGAAAGTAAAGCAGCAGAAAAGGACGCCCGGCGCAAATTTTTGCTACCCAACCAGGAAGACCCGGTAAAAGCAGCAGCGGCCGCAATTTTTAAAGCGAAGTGGGAAGACGCAAAAAGTAATAACTTGTATAAACAATTGTCTCAGGAGCACCTGGCCAAATTTGGAAAGTAATAAAAGATTTGTAAACTGATAAGACGTATGAAAGAGAATGAGATTGAGCTTGGTACCGGCATGGGTAATATCCGTTTCGGTTATTCGATGGAGCAAGTAAAGGATGTAATGGGCGAACCCGAAGAAGTAGAAGAATCGGACGAAGAAGATGAATTTGAACACAAAGCCTGGAATTACTGGCAAAAAGGCTATTCGTTTTTCTTCGATCGCGAAGATGATTACCGTCTGAGCTGCATCCAAACCGAAAACTCAGATGTAATATTGTTTGGAAAAAGAATATTCGATTTATCAGCGAAGGAAATAAAAGACCTGCTGACAAAAAATGGCGTGACTGATTTTGAAACAGAAAAACTGGAGACCGGTGAAACCCGCCTTAGCTACGAACGCGAAATGATTGATTTGTACCTGGAGAATGATCAGCTACTAGCTATTAATTTCGGCGTTTTTATTAACGACGACCTGGAAGTACAGTGGCCGGATGAAAAATAAAAGTGGCGCATCGTTACAAAATATTATATAAAAAGAGAGCGGCGGGTAAATTACCCGCCGCTCTCTTTTTATAATGCTTCAAATAATAAAA
>JAQBNV010000257.1 GCA_028288395.1 Adhaeribacter sp.
TTTATAGGATCTATATTTTCCGGCGTTATTGGGGTGGGATTCTACCCGATAATGGGTAGCCGCGTCTGGTGCCGGTTTGGTTGCCCAATGGCCGCCTATCTGGGCATTTTACAAAAGCATTTTTCCCGTTTCCGGATTACAACCAACGGCGGCCAGTGCATCTCTTGTGGCAACTGCTCTACCTATTGTGAAATGGGAATTGACGTGCGGTGGTACGCGCAACAAGGCAAACCTATCATCCGATCTTCCTGTGTGGGCTGCGGTATGTGCGCCACGGTTTGCCCGCGCGGGGTTTTAAACCTTGAAAATGGACCGCAGGATGGTCGTTACCAACCTACTACCCTCATATCGCCGGAAAACCTGCGGATTTTAGATTAAACCGAAATATAAACCTTACCTAATAAGCTATCTATTCATCACATCAGGCAGATATATTACCCTGTTTGCTTCCTAAATATTTTCTGGTAATAAAAACTTTCCTTTATATTCTTTCTGCTGATAAAGATTAAATAATTACCTTTCACCAAACCCCTTTATTTCAGATATGATAGCAGTGCTTTGTGAAAGCTTTCGGGGGCTTCCAGATGCGGAATATGGCCCACGTTAGGTAGTTCTACCAATTTTGCATTTTTAATGGCCGCAGCCGTTTTTTTACCCAATTCCGGGTATTGTCCCGCCTTAGCCAGCACATTTTTATCTTTAATCAAAGCTTTTCCCACTACCGTCCGGTCGGCCTGGCCGATTACCAGTAAAGTAGGTACGGCAATACGGGGAAATTCGTATACCACTGGTTGCTGGTAAATCATATCGTAGGTTTGGGCTGATGCCAGGGCTACCTTGGGGTAATCCGGACTACGGGTTTGGGCACCCGGCACCCGCACATTCTCCTCGTAAGCTGGTTTCCAGGATACATAATAAGTCTGGTGATATTTCCGGATAGATTCTTCGGTAGTCTTCAATTCATTTTGATAAGCTTGCGTTAGGGGTTGATATGGCACCAAAAGCCGGTAATCTTCCAGCCCGAGTGGGTTCTCCAGTACCAGTTTTGCGGTTGTTTCGGGATATATCAAGGCGAACCTGGTAGCCAGCATGCCGCCCATCGAATGGCCCACTACGCTTACTTTGGTAATCCCCAGGGTATCGAGCATTTTTTTGGTATTAACCGCTAACTGGTGGGAACTATAATGCAAAGAAGCTTTACTGGATTTACCAAAGCCTACCTGGTCCGGAACAATAACGCGATAGCCATTCTGAGTTAGAAAGCGAATGGTTTGCAGCCAATAAGCGCCAAAGAAATTTTTCCCATGCAACAACATAACCACCGGCGCATTACCAGCATTATTGGCCGGAAGCACATCCATATAAGCCATCCGGACGGCTATATCTTCCACCTTCAGGTCCAGGTATTTTACCGGGAATGGGTACGCATACCCGCTTAAAACAGCATCATACACCGGTTTACTTTTATCCTGATTCGTTTGGGCGTTTACAGCGCCAATCAGCAAAAAAAATATTAAAAAGAAAGAAGAGATAAACTTTAACCAACGCATATAAAATTATTTAACCCTGCTATTTTTTAATACTCCTTCTAATTTGATTCGGTTTATTAAGAGATATTAATTATCTATATTTAAAAATATAATTTACTAAGAGTAAACGCCCTGGCATGAAGACCACCATAGCAATTTGCATTCTATTCTCACTCCTGTTTGCTGCCAACCTGCCGGTTTTCGCCCAAATAATTAAACCCGTTAAAAAGAAAATATTACCCAAAGTGCTCCCATCTGATACTTTGCGCTCGGTTTTAGAACAAATTTATGCTACCGATCAGGGGATCAGGAAAAAAATTAGCCAGGCACCGCCGGCGGACAGGATGAATTTATTTCGGGAGATGCGGCAAATCGACTCGGCCAACCAGATTAAAGTAAAAGTTATTTTAAGCCAATACGGATGGCTCCCACAGCGCCAAGTTGGAGAAAAAGCCGCTAGCGCATTATTTTATGTGGTTCAACACGCCGATTCCGGTTTGATGGCCACTTATTTGCCGCAATTGCAAAAACTTGCCCGAAATGGCGAAGCCAAAACCACCCACGCAGCCATGATGGAGGACCGGTTGTTGATGGATCGTCGGGAAAAGCAAATTTATGGCACCCAGGCTTTCAGCAATGTTTTAACCAAGGGCGTTGTGCTTATCTGGCCAATTGCGGATTACCAGCATGTAAATCTACGCCGGAAAGAAGCCGGCTTTGAAACGACCGTTGAAGAAAACGCTAAGCGTCTGGGAGCCATCTATAAACCAACCGAAATTATACCGGGTCTGCTGGCAGATTAAAGCAAAGTTTTGAGCACTTCCAGTGTACCGGCTACGTGCTCCAGCGGCTTTAACTGGGAATTAAAGGCGTACCGCACAATTCCTTGCTTATCAATTAAATAAGTAACCCGTCCCGGCACAATACCCATGGTCCGGGGTACCCGGTAAAGCTTGCGTATTTCCCGCTTGGTGTCGCTGAGTAAAGTAAATGGTAGCTGATGCTTCTCTGAAAACTGCTGATGCGATTGGGTACTATCGGAACTGATGCCAACCACCTCCGCATTATTTTCCCGGAAAACATCGTACTGGTCCCGGAACGAACAGGCCTGGGCGGTGCAGCCACGGGTCTCGTCTTTGGGGTAAAAATATAATACCACATGGTGTTGTTGCAGGGCCTGGCTTAAGCTAAATGTTTCGCCGGAGGCCGTGGGTAATGTAAAATCTGGGGCTTTATCGCCTATCTTCAGCATAATTTTTTCCTTTTAACAATTTAGAGCCTTACTTGTTTTACGGGCAGGTTCCGAATATTTTATGATTAAATCAGGTTGCTTTTATTTTACCTCGGATTACGCAGGGTTGATCCTGGCAAAATAACAGATTAGGATTCACTTAGCCTAAAATTAATAACCAGCCAATTGGGGCAGGGCACTAAATTTTCAAAACTAGGCCTTTTGCAGCATTAGGGTAAGTTGTTCGGCTCCAAAATAATCTTAACTTACCCGAAATTAGACATCTTTGCCGGACAATCAATGCACCATGCCGCTTATCAACGTCATTATTCCTGCTTACAACGAAGAAAAATCAATTCCAAAAGTTATCCGGGATATTCCCCTACAAATGGTTAGCGATATTATTGTTGTCGATAATAATTCCGAAGACAATACCTTTACTGCTGCCAGCCAGGCGGGCGCCACAGTAGTGAAAGAACCCCGCCAAGGATACGGCCAGGCCTGCCTGACGGGAATTGCTTATGCCCTGAATAAACCCGCCAGCGAGCGGCCCGACATCCTGGTCTTTTTAGATGGTGATTATTCTGATCACCCAGAGGAGTTGCCCCGACTAGTACAACCCATTCTGGAAAATAAAGCTGATTTGGTTATTGGCTCCCGCGCCCTGGGCAACCGGGAAAAAGGTGCCATGACACCCCAGCAAATATTCGGCAACTGGCTGGCTACAACCCTGCTGAAATATTTATACGGCGCCCACTTCACTGACTTGGGCCCTTTCAGGGCCATTCGCACCGACAAATTAATTCAATTAGGGATGCAGGATCGAAATTACGGCTGGACCGTAGAAATGCAGGTAAAAGCGGCTAAGCAAAAGCTCCGGTTTGTAGAAGTACCGGTAACTTACCGCAAAAGAATTGGCTTTTCTAAAATTTCGGGAACCGTTAAAGGCACCATTCTGGCCGGATATAAAATTATCCTGACTATTTTCAGATATTTGTAGTTTAGACCTAGCCATGGAAAGCCTGCAAATTAT
>JAQBNV010000260.1 GCA_028288395.1 Adhaeribacter sp.
CATATTCTGGTAAATAATACGGGTGGCCCGGCAGGCGGCCCTATTCTGGAAGCAAAACCGAAAGATTTTAAAGGCGCTTTTTCCAATCACCTGATTTGTAACCATCTATTGGTGCAGGCAGTGGTGCCCCTGATGAAGGAAGCTAATTACGGGCGGATTATAAATATTATTTCTACTTCGGTTAAACAGCCTTTGCCGGGCTTGGGGGTTTCTAACACCACCCGCGGCGCGGTAGCCAGTTGGGCCAAAACCCTTTCTTTTGAACTAGCCGCTTTTGGTATTACGGTTAATAATGTACTGCCAGGCGCCACCGTTACCGGCCGCCACACGTCCTTGGTCCAAGCCAGATCCGAGAAAACCGAAAAACCAGTTGCCGAAATAGAAGCAGAGATGCAGCAGAATATTCCGGCCCGCCGCTTTGGTGAACCGAAAGAAGTAGCTGCGTTGGCAGCCTTTTTAGCCACCCCGGCCGCCGCTTACATCAATGGCGTCAGCATTCAGGTAGATGGTGGACGGGTAAGCAGTTTATAAAAAAACACGTTTCGGTTTTAACTCTTCTGGCAGTTTTGCATATTCAGACTTTAACAATTATCATCCCGGTTTACAACGAGGTGGCAACTATCCGGCAGGTGCTGGACGCTATTACACAACTGAACCTAACGCTTCCCCTGCAAAAGGAAGTATTGGTAATAGACGATGGCTCCACCGACGGGACAGCTCCCCTCGTCCAAAACTTCCTTCAAAAATATACGGGTGACCGTATTCGCACGTTCCGGCACGAACATAACCGGGGCAAAGGAGCCGCTATCCGGACAGGTATCCGGGAAGCTACCGGTGATTTTATCATTATTCAGGATGCCGATTTGGAGTACGACCCGGAAGAAATAAACATTTTACTCGATCCGGTTTTAAAAGGTCGTGCCGATGTGGTATATGGTTCTCGGTTTCAGGGCGGTCAGGCCCACCGGGTACTATTCTACTGGCACTCTGTTGGGAATAAATTTCTGACTTTTTTATCTAACATGTTTACCGACCTGAATCTGACCGATATGGAGAGTGGGTATAAACTTTTCCGGCGGGAAATTCTGCAAAATATTACCCTCCGGGAAAATGGTTTTGGTTTTGAACCGGAAGTAACAGCCAAAATCGCCCGCATTCCGGGCATCCGGATGTACGAAGTGGGCATTTCGTATTATGGCCGTACCTATGAGCAAGGTAAAAAAATCAACTGGCGCGATGGCTTCCGGGCAATCTGGTGTATTTTTAAATATGGTTTGTTCCGGCGGTAAAACCGCTTTTTAGTACCTTGTTTAGTTTCCAAAAGCCTTTTAATAATAATCAACCAATAAATTTATTCCGTCTTCACCATAATATACTCTGGTATTTTATCCGGACTTAAACCATCGGCCGATAATTTAGCTTTGTAAAATACGTTCTGATTAGAATTATGCATTAACCGGAAGAATTGGGTATTTTAGCGCTGCAAAACTATTTTCCGAATTCTAAAAACCGGCCAAAGCAGCCTACATGCACAAAATATCCTTTATTTATCTGGCCCTGATTGGCAGCCTGTTCGTGCTCACAAGTTGCGGCGGAGAACCCGAACCGCGTACCCGGCTCCTTTTCGCCGCCGGCAATGGTCTGGTTTCCCAAAGTCAATCAGTACCTGGTGGCAATATATTGTCTACTTCTATTTTTGCTGAAGCCGGCACCGGCAATGCCCTGAAAAACTTTAAAATTACCTGTAACTACGACGGTACCGATTCGCTTACTTACCTGGATTCTACTTTGCAGGCATCGGAGTTTGGTTTATATTTCACATTTGCCACCCGCAACCTGCCGGGTAAAGAAACCTGGGCCTTTACCGTTACCGACGAAAAAAATGTTGTTTACAGCCGTAAATATACCCTTACCACCACTTCTACCAATATTCCGAAACAGCCCATTTACATCTATAACAGTTTTTTTTACCAGAAATCGGCGTTAGAAAACCTGCAGTATTTTTCTTTAAAAGATGGCACCGCTTACCCGGGATACGCCAGCCGTAACAACCCCGAAATAAAGCCCAAAGTTGATTTTTTCTTTAACCAGAACCCAGATAAAAATATTTCTCTATATGCCGTTCCGGAGGCCGGTACCCGGTTTAAAACCACTACGCTGTCGCCAGCTGAATTTAGCGATATTCGTACTTTAGAAGCCTTAACGCCGGTTTTTGCCAACAGCAGCGCTGCCCCGGTAACTACCCTGCCTAGTATGCAAAAGAACCAATTGATAGCTTTTAAAACCAATAGCAAAACCGGGGTAATCCGGATTGTAGCGGTAGACAAAGCTTTTGATATGTTAAAAAATGATTCGGTGCTGGTGCGGATGCG
This sequence comes from Adhaeribacter sp., assembly GCA_028288395.1. GTDB lineage: Bacteria > Bacteroidota > Bacteroidia > Cytophagales > Hymenobacteraceae > Adhaeribacter. The sequence goes on from JAQBNV010000260.1 coordinate 2,373, forward strand.
CTATGAAGTGAAAACAGAAAAATAAACACCGGGATTTTCCCGGCAAGCTACTGGTTTATGAACGGGCTAGATTTACCATAAAAAAAGGAAGCGCTTTTAGGCGCTTCCTTTTTTTATGGTAACAAATGCAGATATTAAAAATTTAAACCTACGGTAAATATCAGATTATTGAAACGATTTTTGGTATCGACCATCGGCTGCTCCGTTTTATTTTCAAGCGTGTACGGCGAATAAATTGAATTACTGGCCGAATTAACCAAGGCCGCATCTACAAAATAATTAGCTTGCTTGATGCCTACCCCACCGGTAATATAAGATTGTTTCCGATCGTAGGTGCTGTTTTGGTAAGGATCGCCGTAAAGCGCATACCCGGCCCGCACCCGGAAAACATCAAACCGGCCTTCAGCCCCAATTTTAACGTTTACTACTGATTTGAAATCGGTGCTTATCCTATTATTCGTATCCCGGAAAATATCACTGTCACTATCGTCGTTTAACCGGGCTTTGCTGTGATTTACGTATTCTACATCGCCCGAAATAAAGCCGTTTTTACCCAGAATAAAAGCGACACCTCCGTTAAGCCGCATCGGCGTGGTTAAATTATAGCTATACTCCCCCGGGTCAGTACTTACATTATGCGATTCGTGCTCGGCTACTACCAAAGAGGTCTGGTAAGTATCGTTCATGGCAAAATAAGTTGGTGTTTGAATACTTCCGCCAACTCTAATCAGATCGTTGGGTTTAAAAATAACCCCTAAGCGTCCGTTTATACCATTGCCGGTAGTCGTAAACTCATCACGTAAGGTCAGGTTCTGAAATACCGTAGTGGTATTATTTTCTGATTCTTTGAAAGTGCTAACCTGGTTATACCGCAGGGTTGAAAGCCCGATTGACGCGCCTAAAAACAATTTATCACGGTAGCTGGCGCCATAAGCAAAATCCCATTGGTTCTGAGCGCCCTGGCTGAGCACATCTTCCGATTGCTGTATCGGGCCAATCTGGTTAGCAGCATAATAATCCTTCACATCCTGATCGTAATTGATTAGGAAAGTCTCATAAGCCAAACCTTCGCGGTTCTCAAAATTGGAATCGCCAATGCCATACCGGGTGGCACTTTCCGCCAGCGATTGCACAATAGTAGAACCAACAACATCACTGGTGGCACCACGGGTGGTACGTTGGTAATTGAATTTATTCTGAAAAGAATTTTGTCTTGTAAAACCAATCCCGAAAGAACCGCCGCGCCAGGCACCCTCGGTGCCATCGCTTTTGCGGCGGCTTAGTACCAGGCCAAGCCCGCCCAGGTTCAAACCCTGACGCTGATCTACGGAAGAGGTGCCCTCAATTTTACTTTCGGTATTGCCAAACTGGATGCCGGGTGTAAAGGTGAATTCGGAACGCCGGTAAAGGCCAAGACCCGCCGGATTACCGGCTAAATTACCGGCATCGCCCCCCAGAGCAGTTTGGGAACCCCCAATAGCTTGTACCCGGCCTGTGCCCCCCATACCTAGGCGGGAATAACGCAGGGCATCGTTTTCATTTTGGGCCATTACATTACCAGCAAGGCAAAGCAATGCCAAACCGGTTAAAATATTAATCGATTTCATGTTAATTTAAAACTTAACGTCACTTATTAGTTCCGGGGCCGTCCGCCACGGCCCCCACTGTTGTTGTTGCTGCCACCGTCAGATGATGGTGCAGGCCGGCTGCTGGGTTGTTCATAAGAACGGGGCGCCTCGTAAGTTCTTTGTTGCGTCCGTTCCTGCCGGGGAGCCTGGTATGTTGGCTCTGGCCGGTAGGTTTCCCGTACTCTTTCCTGCCGTTGTGGCTGCTCCATGCGCCGTTGTTCCCGCGGGCTTAACTGTTCGGTCCGCTGCTGGCTGGGCGCTGGGGTATAATCCGGGGCACTACGCTCATTCCGGGGGCGAACGGAAGGACGTTCCTCCATGTTGCGCACCGGCTGATCAAGCGTGTTATCGGTAGGTTCTACCCGGCTCCGGCGGCTGGGGCGTTCCAGATTCGGCTGAGCCGGGTCACGGGTTACCTGGTTATCAATGCGGTTATCGATGTTTCTGTCCTGCCGGCCAACCCGGGTAGGCATTTGCGGAGCATCTGCCGGACGCGCCATATCGGGAGAAGTATTCCGGCCACCGCCGTTTACGTCCGGTGCTGTATTAGTACCAACTGACCGGGAGCGGGTTGAGCGAATATCAGCATCAGCTGGACGTGTGCCTCTTCCTCCACCGGGAACTACTACGCCACCTCCACCACCTGGGGTTATACCGCCCGTATCATTACGCGGGCGACTGCCGCGACTTGTATTGGCATTACCTGTTGGCACTTCACTGCGATCCCGCCGCGGACCATATTGTATCTTTTTAGATGAATTTGTATCGTTCCGGTACCAGCCACTATTGGTATAATAACTGTTATTATACCCACCGCCATACCAGCCACGGTTAAAACCACCGCCAAAACCTCCATAGTACGGATAGCCACCGTAATAAGGCCGGCCGATAACAACTGTTAAACCAGTGTAAATGCGTGGATATCTAAAGCCGTAATCGAAATACGGGTTATAAAATGGATCGTAAGCAGAATAAAAAGGATCGTAGAAAGCAGAACGCCCATACATGTACGGGTTGCGATTATACCAGTAATAGTCCGTATTGGCCAGATCGTAATAAGACAGACCAGAACGGTAAGGCGTGTTGTAACGCCGCAACCGAGACGAGGCATAATCATCGGAATAATAATCTTCCGCCGGGTTATTATCATTATTGCTGTACGAATTACCAGTACCGCTATTCTTTTCAGCGTATTCCGGATTTGGTACCGCGCTTTCGTCTATTACTTCGCTACTTTCATTAGCAACCGCAACCATCCTATCCTGGATGATCGTTTTATCTTTCGATGAATAATACACATCATCGTATTCGGAACTCTCAAATGCGACCGGGCTGCTGCAGCCAATTGCCAGGGTAGCAAACAGCGGCATCAAGAGTAAATTTTTTATATTTTTCATGGCTATTGAATAAAATAAAATACCTGGAACAATTTTTAAAGACAATCGCACTGCCAAATAACGGTTTATCTATTTATTAACGTAATTTTGAGTCGGAATGGTGCAGTTTTTTCTCTTATTTATATAGCAAAACTTGTACCAAACCCATGATTTATAATATACTACAAATATAATAATAAAA
>JAQBNV010000267.1 GCA_028288395.1 Adhaeribacter sp.
AAAAACTCGCCCATTTTAAGGATGGGAATTTTATCCATTTAAATAATTAATTTTCTTTCAGTTCTTTTTACTTCAATGCCCAGCATGCTATATGCTAATTTAAGGGCACTGGCCAGGGAAGCCTTGGTATTGATATTTGATAAATCGATGCCTAAATGTACAATGGTTAGGGCTATTTCGGCCCGGATACCGCTGATAATGCACTCCGCTCCCATTAGACGAGTAGCGCTTACCGTTTTAATTAAGTGTTGGGCTACCAAAGAATCAACGGTCGGAACACCCGAAATATCCAGAATGGCAATACGACTACCGGTTTCCACAATTTGCTGCAACAGGTTTTCCATTACAATCTGGGTGCGGGCGCTGTCGAGGGTACCAATAATAGGCAGGGCCAGAATGCCGTCCCATACCCGGATTACCGGCGTTGATATTTCGTTCATTTCGTCGGTCTGCCGCAATATTACCTCTTCCCGTCCTTTTATAAAGGTTTCCATGGTAACAATACTCATATTATCGAGCAGGTTGTTTAATTCCACTGATTCCCGGTACAGGGTAGCCGGCTCGGCCTGGTATTGATTTTCCAACATCTGGTAAAAAGCTTTTTTCAAGCTCAATACAAAAACACTGGTTTCGCGGGGCGAAAACCCCTGGCGTGCCCGGGTAAAAGAAAGTTCGCTCAGAATATCAGTTACAGGCCTGAATTTATCTGAATCCAGATTTAGATTTCCGGAACCTAACGCATTAAACAAGGCATCCAGCAAGTCATTCGACTGGGTGCCTAGTTCGTCGTTCGATATTAAATCATCCCGCAAATTATCATCGGTTAATTGGTTTTGCATCCAGGTTTCTAAAATCAGCTCTTTGTTCTTTTTAAGGAAGGTGGCTGTTTCGGCTTTCATGTTAATATTCAAATTTTTCAGGATTAAAGTGGTAGAGAGCAAAATTGCCCGAACGATAAAAATCAAAAATAGACATAATAAATAACATTATCCGGAACATAAACCAAGCTTAAACCTTAAAATATTACCGCTGCGCCATTAAGTCGGCTGCTATTTAACGGGAGGAGAAAATAAATGTTAAAACCTAAGTACTTCTTCGAACTGGCTGTTACGGCGTCGTTGCCTGGCATTAAAATTACCTGATGGGTATATTCCGCCCGGACAGGGATACGTGAGCTAAGCCAGATTAACAAGTATGGGATTAACATGTTCCATTTAAAACTATTTTGGTTTAAAATACAGAATCGATACGTTGCACAAAACAGGTTAAAACGCTTGTTCGTATATCATTTGCTTTTCCTTTCTGATAAGATTTACAATTTTGAATTTTTAAGTTTTTGTAATTTTTAATTACCTTTAACAGATAGTTGCTATTCCGAGCACAACCTTACCTCGACCCCATGAACCTTAGCGAGAACCAGGAAAGCCTTCATATTCTGGAACAAATTGCCGAACAAACCGACCAGGTATTTTTTATAGTTGATATCAAAGCAAATAGCATTAAATATCTAAACCCTACGTTTGACCAAATCTGGAACCGGAAGCGGCAGGACATTATGCAGCAACCCGCCACTTTGCTGGAAACCATCCATCCCGACGACCGGGAATTTGTGCTGCAGTTTGTGGACCGCGTGGTAAACCGGGAGCAACAATCCGCCGGATTCCGAATTATTGCCGACGACCATACGGTAAAAAGTATTTTGGTAAAAGTTTATTATATAAATAATGCCAATGGTAGTTTGAGCCTGGCTGGCTTTGCCGATGATGTAACGGCAACCACTGAAAAATATCAAACCTTACTCAAATACAGTGAGCGTAAAAACAGTATCCTGCATAGCTTTTCCCACGAACTAGCGGGTCCCATTGCCCTTATTCAGAATTTAACTGCCCTATTGGGTACGCCGAATAATAAACCTGAAGCCGCACAGGAAATAATCAGTTACATCCAGCAGACTTGTAACAAAAGTATGGCGCTGATAAAAGAACTTTTAAACAATGAGTTTCTGGAATCGGCCAACGCAACTTTACACAAAAACCGATTTGATTTATTAGCCAAATGCCGGAATATCGTAACCATGTTCCGGCAAGCCGAGATAAACTCCCGGAAGATTATAAAACTGGTATCTTCCCACGACCCTTTGTTTATCAACGCCGATGATGTAATGCTGATGCAGGTTATTCATAACCTTATTTCTAACAGCAAAAAGTTTACGCACGAAGGCGGCACCATTACCATAACCCTGCTGGAGCGCGTGGACTCGGTTTTGATAACGGTTAAGGACGATGGCATTGGGATTCCGCAGGATCTGCAACCTTTTGTTTTTGATAAATTTACGACTGCCCGCCGGCGCGGCCTACGCGGCGAAGATACGGTAGGCCTGGGTATGAGTATTATCAAAAACATTGTGGATTTACACCAGGGTCAAATCTGGCTTACCAGCGAAGAAAACAAGGGCACCACCGTATTTATTCAGTTACCAAAATAATAAAAAAGCTGCTACCGAAAAAATAATGGCCGGTAAAAAGCGACTGACCAGCTAAAATATTTGAAACGGCGCAAAAGTACTGCTACGAACCAAACAGCTGGCTATTTAGCCTAAACTGCTTTTATTACGCATACTTCCAAACCCGGTGAAAAGCTTCCGTGCATTCCTGCCGGATAGGCCCGGGTAAGTCGGAGCCTTGGTTGAAGGTAAATGATACCTGGCCACTGGCCGTACGTAAGGCATAATGGTTATGCAAGCGGTCGTGTTTTTCAGTTTCATTTACCCGTTGCCGGCTTTTAAAAAAATCGGCGTGTTGGTCCTCTATTCTGGACATCTCTTCTGCAAAAGCCTTATTTTTTTCGGCGTATTCATCGCCGTAAATATATTCTGAAATATTGCTCATTACCTTAAATTTAGTACAGGCCTATTTTACGGCGCCGGGTAAAAATATTTTCAGGAATTTAAAAGAATCTCCTGCGCCCGGACCAATTGTTTTTATGGCCGCCATATAAGCAGCCTAAATCACTTGCTCAGATATAAGCAATGTCACTATAATTTGCCCATCACTTTGCCGGAGAAAGATAAAAGGCAGGAGATAAATAGCTTTACTTGTTCTAATAATAATAACCGCCGCTATATATTTGAAAAAAAAGGACAAAAAAAAAGCCAGACGTTTCAAGTCTGGCTTTCTTCTATTTGCTAAAACTATTGTCTCA
>JAQBNV010000281.1 GCA_028288395.1 Adhaeribacter sp.
TTTTATGTTGATAAAATAATTTTTATAAAAGTCTAACAATTTTTAAATGTTTAAAAAACTAGGTTAAGAATAAGCATAGTTGAAAATTTTTGTTTAGGATTGATCAAACCAGGAGTTACCAGATAGGGTTTTGTTATAATACTTAATTGTTATCCACAACAGCTATAATTTATTTCTATTTCTTATAATTGCTTTCATAAATAATAAAATATCAGTCGCAAAAAAAGCCTGCTGTTTAGGCAGGCTTTTTTTTGTAACCGATATTCTTTACATCGCTTTCTGGTTGATCCAACCTTTGGCTAGTTTATTTAACTTAGCATCTGTATTTTTTTCTTCTTTTAAAGTTTCAGAAAGAAGTTCGTGAGCTTCTGCCTGGCCTAAACGTTCGGCATAATAAGCCGCAGTACCGTAACCAGAAATTTCATAATGTTCTATACGTTGCGCGGAGGCTACTAATCCGGCATCCTTCACTTCCGGCTCAGCCTTTTCATCAATCATTTCCTGACCTTCTTCTATAAGGCCTTCCATTGCTTTGCATTTAATACGGCCTGGGCTAATGCCTACTATTTCGCAAACCTTTTCGAGGCGCTCTTTTTGCACCTTGGTTTCCTGTAAATGTTGTTCAAAAGCTGCTTTCAGTTTTGGATCCTGGGCAGTTTCAGCCATCTTAGGCAATGCTTCTAATAATTGCTTTTCGGCACTATATAAATCCTTTAATTCGTGGTGAAACAGGTCTTCTAAATTTTTAAGTTTGCTCATAGCTTTATTAATTTCGAGTTATATTATTATCTTCCCCCCCCTATACGGGCTGACGTATCTTGGGTTAAACCCGCTTTTTTAAATTTGCCTTTTTTAATCAACCTTTATCTATTTTAGTCCATCATTAAAAAATAAAAATATGGGAAACTTAAAAATTTATGTTAAAAGTATTATTGCGGGTGCGCTATTATCCAGTGTCTTATGGTCGTGTGCTAAACCAGTTATGAACACCTTGAATATTGATTCAGTAACCTTAACAAAAAAATGGGAAACAGATGGGGTTTTACTGACGCCAGAATCGGTATTGTACGATAAGGGAAATAATATTTTATACGTGGCTAATATCAACGGACAAGCCGGCGATAAAGACGGAAACGGCTCCATTGGACGCGTAAGTATTGCGGGCAAAGTAGAAGAAGCGGAGTGGGTACAAGGTTTGGATGCACCCAAAGGCATGGGGTTACACAAGGGACTGCTTTATGTTGCTGATTTAACCAAAGTAGTGGTGATAGATACCAAATCGGGACAGAAAGTGCGCGAAATAGAATTGCCAGGCGCCCAATTCCTGAACGATGTAACTGTGGATAACAAGGGCATTGTCTATATCTCTGATTCGAGCGGGAAGAAAGTTTATCAACTGCAGGATAATGTACCGAGCGTCTATTTAGAGAGTAACGTACTGCAGCGGCCGAACGGCTTGCTGGCGCACCAGAATAAAATGTACCTGATTGATATGCCTACCGGTCTGTTTTATGAGATCAATGAAAATAAAGAATTAATTAAACGGGCCGAAGGTTTAGTAGGAGGTGATGGCATCGTGCCGGTAGGAGCAGGAGATTTTCTGATTTCGAACTGGAACGGAGAGGTGAGTTATGTTACCGCATCCGGGAAAGTTAAAAAGCTTATTGATACAAAAGAGGCCAAAATTAATGCAGCGGATATCGAATTTATTCCAGCTTTAAATTTAGTATTGGTACCAACCTTTTTTAATAATAAAGTTATGGCTTATCAATTAGGGCAGTAATGCTGAGTTGTTAATAACTATTTACAGCAGCCCGGCGAATTAAGGTGCGGGCTGCTTTTATTTATTCCGACTATGCTGCTCTTTTATGTACTGCTATACACTTACTCCTGAATGTGCTGGTAGGTATCTGGGCTTCCCGACGGGTACATAATACAACCAATTTTTTGTTGGCTGGTCGTCAGTTGTCATTCCCGTTTGCTACCCGCCGTGGTGTTTGCCACTTGGTTTGGCTCCGAAACTTTATTAGGTGCTTCTTCCGAATTTATTGATAAAGGTTTCTTAGGCGTCATCGAGGATCCATTTGGGGCAGCACTTTGTTTGATTTTGATTGGGCTTTTCTGTGCCCGTAAACTTTACCGGTTAAATCTGCTAACCTTCGGTGACTTTTACCGGTTGCGTTATAATCGGTCGGTAGAGCTGGTCGCCTCTTTTTTTCTGGTTATTTCTTACTTCGGATGGATAGCAGCCCAGATGGTTGCGTTGGGAATTATCCTTAATTTAATTACAGGCATTTCCCTTACCAATGGTATTATAGGCGGCGCGTTGGTGGTGGTAGTTTATACCTACATGGGCGGCATGTGGTCGGTGTCGATAACTGACTTTATGCAAACCATAATGATTATAATAGGGTTGATTTTTGTTACCGTTAGCCTGATTATTCAGTTGCCGATAACGCAGGTTTTCCACAACTTATCACCTGATTTTTTTCAGTTAATACCAAAATCGCGCGCGGGGTCAGTTGAATGGATTAACTACTTTGCGCTGTGGATAACCATAGGGTTAGGGTCCATTCCACAGCAGGATGTATTTCAGCGGGTAATGTCCTCTAAGTCGGAGCAGGTAGCCGTTTATGCCTCTTTGTAGCGGGAATACTATATTTAACTGTAGCTATGCTGCCATTGTTATTAAGTTTATACGCCAAGGTTTTGCACCCCGAACTCTTGCAACAAGATAAACAGTTGCTCTTACCAGGCTTAATGCTGCAACAATCATCCTTAGGCATGCAGGTGCTATTTTTGGGGGCATTGCTTTCGGCCATTATGAGTACTGCGAGTGGATCCATGCTGGCGCCGGCAGCTATTTTGAGTGAGAATATTTTTCGTCCTTTTTACCAAAATATAACCGTTAAAAAGCTCCTCCAACTATCACGGTTAAGTGTGTTGCTGGTAGCGGGGGTATCGTTGGGTTTTGCCTTGATGCGCAGCAATATTTATGAACTGGTAAGTGAGTCGTCGGCATTAAGCCTGGTTTCTTTGTTTGTGCCCATGGTAGCCGGTATTTATTTACCGCGTACGGGCTCAATTGCGGCCATGCTTTCGATGGTAGCCGGTATGGGTGTTTGGTTGGGGGCGCTGGCATTGGGTACTGTTATCAAGCCCTTGGTTTACGGATTAGGAGCCAGTGCTCTGGGTTTAGGGGTAGGAAATGTGTTGTTTCCGCGTTCTCATAAATACCAGTTTAACCAATAGACCTGGTTTCGGTTTTCCAAACGGCTTTCTTACCTTTGTAACTTAAAATAAAAAATAAAATACCACAAATAATATGGGAAGAGCATTTGAATTCCGGAAGGCCCGGAAATTTAAAAGATGGGATAAAATGTCTAAGGCATTTTCGCGGTTAGGAAAAGAAATAGTAATAGCCGTGAAAGAAGGAGGCCCCAACCCGGATGCAAATGCCCGGTTGCGTACGGCTATCCAGAATGCCAAAGGTGTTAACATGCCCAAGGATCGGGTAGAAGCGGCTATCAAACGAGCGTCCTCTAAAGAAGAAAAAGATTACGAAGAAATTGTTTACGAAGGTTACGGCCCTTATGGTATTGCCATTTTAATAGAAGCAGCTACCGATAATATTAACCGGACGGTAGCCAACATCCGGGTATATTTGTCCCGTGCGGGTGGTAGCTTGGGCAAAACCGGGTCGCTTGATTTTATTTTTACCCGCAAAGGAATATTCCGGTTACCAGCCGAGGGTTTAAACTTAGAAGAACTGGAACTCGATTTGATTGATTTTGGCGCAGATGATATTTACGAACACGAAGGCGAAATTATTATAGAAACCGCCTTTACCGATTTTGGTGCCATGCTAAAAGCTCTGGAAGAAAGAGGGTTACCGGTAACTTCGGCTGAACTGCAGCGCATACCCAATACCCGTACCGAATTAACTGATGAGCAGGCAGAGGAGATTGAAGAGCTGCTGGAGAAAATAGAAGATGATGATGATGTGCAAGCAGTGTACCACAATATGAAGTAATACTTTGCCGTTTAAAGGAACTACTGGATCTGTTAGAAGGTTCATAGCCAAAGAACCGTTTATAAATCAATCTATTACATGAAAAGATTCGTTTTGATTTTTGCGTTTGCTTTATTCATAGTAGCTGAAATTCAGGCAGCTAAACCAAAGCGTTACGGCTTTACCGCTACTTTCCGTGTTCCACGTGCAACAAAAGAAGTTTTGCTCGATTCTACTTTATCCTGGATAAGAGAAAATTTGCCTACCACCCAGTTCCGGCTGCTCGATATAGACGAAAGTGATAGCTATATAACTTACCGGGCCTTAAATAAAGGTGATTTTGGTAAGGTGTCTTACGACCTGACTTTTTATACGAAGAAAAATGTAGTAGACATGGTTGTGGACAATGTAGAGCATTCCAGGAGCGGCCGTTTGCCCCGCAACCTGCGCACGAAAGGTACGCCCAAAAGAAAAACAAAAGAATATTTAACGACCCTCTCCCGGGATTTAGGCCAACATTTAAGAAAGCTGAAAGGAGCGCCAGTCCTGGCTTCGGCAGAATAGCCGATAAAATGAAACAAGGACGCTTGGTGTAAATCAGGCGTCTTTGTTGTGTCCGGCTAGTCAGGAGCGGGTTTGGTTATTTAAAAATATTAACCAATGCCGGTTATTATACGTTACCGCTACCGGTTACATACAATTTTACGAATTGCTTATTTACATAATTTATGAACGAGAAATTTGCTGTTATTTTTGATATGGATGGCGTTATTATCGATAGCAACCCGTATCACAAAGAAGCCTGGCTTCAGTTTGCCGAGAAGCATAATATTGAATTGAAAGAGGAAGAAGTCGGGGAAAAAATATTTGGTAAAACCAATACCACCGCCCTGCGCGATGTATTTGGCAAAGAGTTCAGCCCAGAAGAAAATATGAAACTGGGTGAAGAAAAAGAAGCTATTTACCGCGAACTGCACGAGAAAGATCTTGTGCCCATTCCGGGGGTCCGGCAATATCTGGAAAGGCTGAAACAAAACGGCATTCCTATGGCCGTGGCTACCAACGCACCGGTTTCTAACGTTGATTTTATTATGGAACGGACTGGCCTGCGGCATTACTTCGAAGTTGTAATAGATTCGAGTTCCGTAAAAAATGGCAAGCCGGATCCCGAAATATACCTGAAGTCCGCGGAAAAACTAGGCATGCCGCCTGCGCGTTGTATAGTGATGGAAGACTCGGTGCCGGGTGCGGAAGCTGGCTTGCGGGCAGGGATGAAGGTAATAGCCATTACTACCACGCATTCGAAAGAAGAACTGAGTCAGACCCATCTGGTAATAGAAGCCTACGAAGAATTAAGTTTGGAAAAGCTCGTATCTTTATTTCATTAAAAAAATTGACCTGCCGCTTGACGGAAAATATTTATTCAGTTTAAACCGATAACATGCCCGCACACCCGTGGTTAGAATTTGCCAAACGCGTACAGGCTTTGGCCCAGGCCGGACTTACCTATGCCGAAAATGATTATGATCAGGAGCGTTACCAGGAATTAAGTGAAATTAGTGTAGCCATTCTGGCGCAGCTCACCGGAGAGGACGTGCCCCGAATCAAAGAATTATTTACGAACGAAGTTGGGTATCAAACACCGAAAACGGATGTGCGGGCAGTTATTTTCCGGGAAGGAAAAATTTTGCTGGTGCGCGAAAAAATAGATAACTGCTGGTCGTTACCGGGCGGTTGGGCTGATGTGGGCTTCACACCCGGCGAAGTTGCCGTTAAAGAAACTCGCGAAGAAGCCGGGTTGGAAGTAAAGCCAACCAAAATATTAGCTGTCCTCGACAAAAAATGTCATCCGCACCCGCCTTCGCCATATCATACCTATAAAATATTTATTCAGTGCGATATTATAGGCGGGACTTTACAAACTGGTTCCGAAACATTGGCTGCTGCCTATTTTGACCGCGCTGAATTACCTGAATTATCTACCGAACGTGGTACCGTATCCCAGGTGCAGCTCATGTTCGAGTTCCTGGATAATCCAAGTAAAGAAACCATTTTTGATTGATTTATAACTATGGCCCCACCGGCAGCATAGGCATTTGAATATTTAGGAAGGCTTTTTATACCAGCGGTCATAAATATAAAAGCCAGCCAACAGTACAATTCCCAGTACCGACACCACAATCAACCCGGTTTTTAACCGAGCCATATCGCCGCCTAAATAAGCTATCAGAATGGTAAGCGGAATAATGCCGGCCGCCGTGGCGGCCATAAAACGCAGGTACGGCATCCCCACCAGGCCGGCCACAATGCTAATTGCATCGTTCGAAATCATAGGCGAAATACGGGCCAGCACTACCGCCCAAATGCCGTATCGTTCTACTTGCTCTTTTACTTTCTGCTCGGTTTTACCGCCTAGTATTTTTGACACCGTACTCGGACCCACGGCCCGGCCCAGCCAGTAACCCACGCTGGAGGCAATAAATATACCGGCCAGCGAGATCACCGAACCCCAGTAGGGGCCATAAGCCAGAATAGCGACTACCATCAGCAGCACGATGTTAACCACTACCAGAAACATCTGAGCCACCATAAACAAAATAATGAATACAGGCCCCCAGAAACCAAACCGGCCTACCCAATCCGATATTTTGTTTTCATCGCCGGAGGTTAGTATCTGCCAGGCTTCTTTTAAAACCTGCTGGAAACCAGGAACGAGGAAATATAGCGCCACCATACTCCCGATAAAACCAAGGGAAATATATAACGGTAACCGCGAAGATTTTTCTGCAGATTCAGGTGCTTCGGCCAAGGGCTTATGTTTTAAGTTTTATTGCCCTGTATACGGCAATAGGCCAAACAGGTAACCATTTCCCCTATCCGGTAAAAAGAGAAAATTATTTGGGTGATAATATTCCTGTTGCAGAAACTGGCAGACGAGACGGGTACGGCGGGTATTTAAATCCTTAAGGAGCAATTTTCGTAACATATTTAGAATACACAATATTATTATTTAAAATTTAAGCCAAATACCAGAACTTATGAAAAAACTAGCAATATGGGGGTGCGCCCTGGGTTTAGCGGCGGCCCTGCCAGCCTGTGAGTCCAGAACCACTACCACCACGCAAACTACTGCCACCACCGAAGGCACTGATACCACCACCGTAACCCGGCGGCAGACGAAAGTTTCGAATGAGCTGGAGGACTTTAGAAGCTGGGTCCGAACCAAAGCAAACCGGACCGATAGCTCCGCCAGGGAAAACTGGCCCGAAGTAAAAGAAGATTTTAAACGCCGCACGGCCCGGATAGACAGGAAAGCGGATAGCCTATCGGCGGATGCCCGGGCAGAATACGCCCGTTTAAAAGCCGACTACCAGACTTGGGAAGAGAAAAACCAAAGCCGGGCGCAACAACCTTTGGATGCAAATAAACTGCGGCAGTGGGAGCAGGAATTATTAGGCCCTACGAAAGAATTAGCTACCCTGACCGCAGCCGATTTGCGCGAAACCTATTTGCTGTTTATGGGCATTGTACGGGCCAAAAAAAATAAATGGACTCAGGACGACTGGGATTATGTAGATAATGTATACTCCCGGCTGAACGACCGCAAAGAAGAACTGGAAGGCGGGTTGTCGGCCGCGGATCTGCTGAAAATAAAATCGCTGCAAACCGAATATTTGGCTTTGGAAGCCGCCCAGGATGCAAAAGATTTGTATCAGCACGTGAAAAAGTGATTTGCTGTTAGCTTTTAGCACTAAATAGAATATTTAATCTTATATCTGTTTAACCGCTTTATAAATTAATGCCCCTTATTTAGGGGCGACAAGAGCCTGTTATATTAAATAACAGGCTTTTTTATTAGTTTACACTTCGGAAAATGGTTGGCCAAATTTAAAGTAGTTCCGGCTATAGTGCCGCCAATGTCAGATATTAAAATAGTTGCCACCTTACGCCAATCGTAAAATATTAACCAGTATGCGGGTTAAATTTCTTTGTGCTTTACTCTGTTTAACCAGCCCGGCTGCTTTTGCCCAAACCGGTACCAATCCGCCTTCGGTAAAATGGCGGCAAATAAATACCGAAAATTTCAGGCTGATATTTCCAGCCGAACTAGCGGCCGAAGGCCAACGGATGGCGAATACCATGGAATATATTCACCGGCCCTTGTCCGGTTCGCTGGGCCACCCGCCGCATAAACTACCGTTGGTGCTGCAAAACCAGGGCGTTATTTCCAATGGCTTTGTGGCTTTGTCGCCGCGCCGCAGCGAATTTTATACCACCGCTCCCCAGAGTTATAATTTAGCCGGCACGAACAACTGGCTTAATTTATTGGCTTTACACGAATTCCGGCACGTGGTGCAGTACGAAAAAGCTTACCACAGCCGGGTGAAGCTGGCCTACTATCCTTTCGGGCAGAACGGAATCCTGGCTTTGAGCAATGCCGCCGTGCCCAGCTGGTTTTGGGAGGGCGATGCGGTGGCCACCGAAACGGCTTTTTCGCCGAGCGGCCGCGGCCGTATTCCTGATTTCCACCTGCTCTTCCGAACCACCCTGCTCGAGCGCGGGCCTTACCGTTATAACAAGCAACACCTGGGTTCTTTCCGCGACAACGTGCCCAACCACTATGTAACCGGTTACCATCTGGTTACCCACGTGCGTCGGAAAGCCGGGCGCGACATCTGGGGCCAGGTTATGCAGCAGGCGCTGGACCAATTTTACGTGCCGTTTACTTTTTCGCGGGCGATGAAGCAAAATACGGGTAAGCGGCTAATCGCTACTTACCGCGATATGACCCGTGAACTGGATTCGCTCTGGACCCGGCAAGCCGATAGCGTACCCCAAACCCCGGCCACGGTGTTAACCCAACGCAAAAGCCGCACCTACACCGATTATTTATACCCCCAGCCGCTGTCGGATGGTGGTTTTGTCGCGCTTAAATCCGGGCTGGGCGATATCCCGGTGTTTGTCCGGTTGGATGCCGATGGGAGCAATGAGCGCAAAATTTTTACACCGGGCATTTTAAACAACAGCGGCATGCTATCGGTGGCAAATGATAAAATTGTCTGGAGCGAATACGAATACGATCCGCGCTGGGAAACCCGCAATTATTCGGTGGTAAAAACCTACGACCTGGTTACCCAAACCTATCGGGTGCTAAAGCGCCAAACCCGCCTGGCCGCTCCGGCTTTTTCGGCGGATGCCCAAAATATTGCCGCCATTGAAGTAAGTACCGATAATATTAATTCGCTGATTATTTTAAACGCCGAAACCGGTGCCGAAATAAAACGCCTGCCCAGCCCGCAAAACGATTTTATTTCGATGCCGCGCTGGGCACCCGATGGTAAAAATGTGGTGTTGCTACGCACCCGGAATAATACCCGCACCATTACCCAGGTAAATTTAGAAACCGGTACGTTTACAGATTTAATGCCGCCCACCACCGAAAACATCGGGCACCCGGTTATGGCCGGCCGGTATATTTGTTTTAATTCGCCGCACAATGGCATCGAGAAAATATTTGCCTTGAACCTCGATAACCGGCAGATATACCAGGTAGCGGCCCGCCGCTATGCCGGCATCAATCCTGCCCCCACACCCGATGGAAAGCAACTCCTGTTTAACGATTTTTCAGTAAAAGGCTATAATGTGGCCACCATGCCCCTGAACCCGGCCGACTGGACACTCGCCCCGGTTAGCCAACCAGGCATAAATTATTACGCGTCCCTGGTAGCGCAGGAGGGAGCGCCCCATATACTGGCCGGGGTGCCGGCCCAAACCTACCCCGTAGAAAAATATAACCGCCTGAAAAATATATTTAATCCGCACAGCTGGCTGCCCACCATCGAACCCGAAACCAACGCCGTTTCGCTGGCTGTTTCGTCGCAGGATATTCTGAGTACGGCTTTGTCCACGGTGGGCTATACCCGCAATCTTAGCGAAAACAGCAGCCGCGTATTTGCCGGCGTCAGTTACCTGGGCTTTTATCCGGTTATAAATTTAACGGGTGCCACCGGCTACCGCGTAACCAAAGAAAATGACCAGACGAACCAATGGCGCGAAAAAAACATCACCGCTGGCCTGGCCTTGCCGCTGAACCTCACTCGCTCCAAATACCTGCAATCGCTTAACCTCGCAACAAACGCGCAAATCAACAGCATTTCGGATTTCTACCGGACGCGCCGCTCCCTTACCGAGCAGGCCAACGGTGTTTTGCGCAACGTCAACTATTCGGTAAGTTATGCGCGGGCGCTGCGCCGGAGCCGGCGCGACCTGGCCGGACGGTTTGAGCAACGGGCTTCGGTGTATTACAATCACACGCCGTTCGGAGGAGACTATCAGGGCGAAATATTTACGGCTACTGCCCGGCTTGCTTTTCCGGGATTATTTCGGCACCACTCTTTGCAGTTAACCGGCAATTACCAGCAGGAAGATACACGCGAATACGTGTTTAACAGCCCGATGCGCTTTCCGCGGGGGTACGGCTATCGCCCGCACGATTCTTTTTACGGCGGTTCGGTGCAGTACCGGTTGCCAGTGTGGTACCCCGATATTGCCCTCGGCCCATTTCTTTATTTTCAGCGCCTCAAAAGCAATATATTTTACGATTACGGCCGCGGGGAACGGTTCGACCGGCAAAACCAGCTCAACCGGAACTATACCTACCAATCGGTTGGCTTGGAATTAACCACCGATTTCAATTTTATGCGCTTACAAGGTGTCCTGTTCGAGTCCGGCGTACGGGTTCTGTACCGGCCCGATACCCAAAAGCCCTCTCTTGAATTGATTGTGGGGGAGTTTAATTTATAGAAGCAAGCTGTTAAGAGCAAGTTAATTCTTGGCTTGTTATTTCTCGGCTTTAAAAGTAATATCACAACTAAGCTTTGCTTGTTTATTTTAATGACCTATTAAATCCATTATTGTCATTCCAGAAGAACCTATTTAACAGCTAGCCAAATAGGTTCCTCCTGGAATCCTTGGATTCCCAGAATGACAGGGCGGTTTGCTTAAGCAAGGGGAATACTTACTGTGGATAAGTGATAGTTTGATGCAAAGCACCTCCAGCTAAAAACTAATTGCTTTTAACCAGAGGTGTTTTGTTGATAAGCAGATATCCACAAAGATTACTTATTGCCTCCCGTAGTAGCTTGTACCGCTAATTCGTCTTTGCTTTTAGCTTCCAGTTCGGTTAGAGTCCAGGCTTTGGTGCGGGTAGCATGTGCGGCTCTGATTTTCTTTACTTCTTCTGGCGTAACGACGGCCGAAACGGTTGGCCGGATAGTAAAGCCATGCGCCTTACTGGCAGATGGCGGCGCCATGCCGGGTTGCACACCACCGTAGTTGCGCGGTGGTGGCCCGCCAAACTCATGACGAATATAGCTAACCACCCCAGCAATCCATTCATCACTGTTCGCCGACATAGCCGGCATTACACTTGCATACGTTTTGCCATCTACCGGGCCAGATAAACCATGCATCACAATACGGACAGCGGTATTCTTTTCCAGGAAGGCCAGGCGCTTGGAATCTTTAAGCGGCGGTGCGGCCATGCTGCTGCCAGCAACTGCTAATCCTTTGCCATCGGCCCCATGGCACGAAGCACACAAGGATTTAAAAGTAGCGGCACCCTGCAATATTAAACTGCGATCAGCGGCGGGTAAGTTAGCTAGTTTACTGCCAAAATCTTTAGTGTTTTCGTTCTTAACTAAGGCATCCTGGGTAGCTACCACCATCTCATTGTTGGTGTTCTGATCCAGTATATGCTTGGTAATAGCTTTAGCAGCCGGAGCTTTACTTTCGTACAGTGATAAAAGCAACTGCACCCGAACGTCGTAACTGGCATCATCCTGAAGCTTAGCTACTTCGGTTAGTATTTTTGCATCGTTCTGCTTAAAGTAAGGCTCACTTATCCACACGGCAGTTCTTCTTACCTGTGGGTTCTCATCTTTTAAAGCAATGATTAATATTTCTTTATCCACCGCTTCTAATCCTTCCAAGGTCCATAAAGCATGAATGCGGACTAGATGACTAGGTGTTTTGGATTTGGAAATTGGCTGGCCAGAAATAATGCTTTTTAAAGTTGGTACTACTGATTTATCTCCTTTTACAATTATTTGCTTCTGGGCATTATCACGCCACCAACCATTCGGGTGATCTAAATAAGTTAAAAGTTGGGAACTGGCTTGGGTTAACATTTGGGGTTTTGTTGCCTTGGCGTTGCCTTGACTGTTATGCACCAAACGGTAAATGCGGCCATGACCTACGTTTTTATCTAATCCTAAACTATCTATCCGCTGGCGCAGGAAAGAGCCCGGCTTCGTCCAGTTGCCCTGCTGAATAATGCCCCGGTGCATATCCACAATATACAGGTTGCCATCGGGGCCGGTAGCCGTATTTACGGGCCGGAAATTCATATCAGAAGAAGATATAAACTCCTGACGGTCATAAGCATTTTCTAAAGTGGTTTTGCCGTTGCTGTTGATAACTTTAGCGCGGCGGATAATGCGGGCCACTGGTTCGCAAACAATATAATCGCCGCGCAAATCCATCGGCAACCGGTCGCCGCGGTAAATAGATTGGCCGCACGATGCTGTAAAATGGTTAAGCGTTACATCCGGGCGTAATCGAGGAAATCCGCCCTGCACATCAGGGGTGGCAATAATGGGCCAAACTTCCTGAAACTCGGCGCTGTACTGGTCCGGGAACTCCAGGCCGCCGTAAACCGGATTAATCTGGAATCCGGAAGCTGGAATTTCGCCGCCAGCGCGGGAGTAATATATTCGTCCGTAATCATCGTGGGTTACGCCCCATTGCCCGCCCGAACCGCTGGTGATGGTGTCTACCTGCATAGTACCGTTGGTATACCGCAAACGTACTGGGTCGTAGGTCATGTACATCCAGTTATCCAGGTTCCAGTCGAGGCCGCTGCGCTGGTGTTCCATGTTGGCGTCGTTTACATTGTATTTATCGTTCTGGTACACCAGTTTTTTCTGATCGGCTTTGCCGTCGCCATCGGTATCGCGGTAGCTATGAATATTAATGGTATTGGTCTCGTTTACCAGCAGCTCGTCGTTTACACATTGTATCATCCGGGGCAAGAGTAACTTATCAATAAAAACCGTGCTTTTATCCATTTTGCCGTCGTTGTTCGTGTCTTCGAGCCGCGATATACGGCTGATGGGCTGGCGTTCGCCGGTGGCATCGGCATCCTGCATATAGGTCAGCATCTCAGCCACGTACAAACGGCCATTTCCATCCCAGGCAATAGCTACCGGTTCTTTAATCATGGGCTCGCTGGCTACCAGTTCCAGTTTGTAGCCAGCCGGCACGTGGATGGTTTTCATGCTTTCCTGCGGCGATAAATAAGCCGGCGAAGGCTTTGGGTTAAACTCGGGCTTAATGTTGGCAGTATCGCCGGAAGTACTTTGGGGCGGCTTACAGGAAAACACCAGCATTGAGAAAGCCAGTAAGCCCAGGAACGATTGATTCTTTTTCATTTTAATTTTTGGTGGTGGCTTTAAAGAAAGAATAATTTAGTTAGGATTTAAGCTTGGCCTGAGGTTTTGTACCCATGGCGTATTCTATGCCTCCCAGCAAGTGCTTTAAATAAAGAGAATCGGCAAACGATTTCTCATCGTGGCCCAGAGCAGTATAAAAGGCGCGGCCACCTGCATAATTGCGATACCAACTCATCGGGTGGAAGTCGCCGTTTTTACCGCCGGTATAGCTGGTTTCGTCTATTGTAATCAGGACGTGTAACCCTTCAGCAATCCATTTAAAATTATACAACTCATCGGTTCTTTTCCAAACAGCAGGCAAGTGACGCGTAGAAATATTGTCTTTATTGATAATCTTAAACGTTGCTTCTTGCTGCCCTTTCGGGTGATTTTCAAAATAGGCGCCGTTTAACTCTCCATACCAGGGCCAATCGTATTCGGTATCAGCCGAAGCATGGATGCCTACAAAACCACCCCCATTTTTAATATACCCTTCAAAAGCCTGTTGTTGCTGATCGTTCAATACATCGCCGGTAGTGCTAAGGAAAATAACCGCGGCGTATTGCTTTAAATTATCAGGCGTAAATGCCTGGGCATCTTCGGTCTGGTCAACCGCAAATTTATTCTCGGTACCGAGTTGCTGAATAGCTTTGGTACCGGCTGCAATACCGGCGGTATGCCGGAACGTAGCTGTTTTACTAAATACCAATACCTTTCTGGCCGGTTTTGCCAAGGCACTGGAACCTAAAATAAGCATTGCTAACGTCAGCGTTAACAATAGTTGGTTGGTAGAAATGATAGTATTTTTTAATTTTTTCATCTGTCAATTTAGGCTATAGTCCTCATCCGGCTAAAACAAAACTACTTATCGGTTTGGGACTTATTTTTAATAATAGTTAGAATTAAAGAAATATTGATTTGATTTATTGTAAATTTTTAAGGCAAGCCATTTTTAGGAATTAAAAAGAAAAAGTAGCCTTGTCCGTAAGGGCATAAAAGAACAAGGCTATTTTTCGTTAATTCTCAATAGCCAGGATTTTGCTTTAAGGTAAATTTCCCGTCTCTAAAACTATTATCGATGGCACTTTGAGGTATAGGCACGGTCGCATCTGGTAGTTTGGTATATTGGGCACCTTTCAGGTAAGAACGGGTTTGTGATTCAAAGGTGATAAAGTTATTAAACTCCTGTATATCTGTCTTCTCGTCGGCAGCGCCGAAGCGTAACACATCATAAGACCGATGCCCTTCCATCCCCAGTTCTAACATCCGTTCGAACAGTACTGTTTGCAAGGCAGCTTCTTTTGTAGCAAAGACAGGAGAACCTACCGGATATAACCCAATTTTATAATTGGCCGCATCGGTGCCATTATCCAATTTAACCCAGTTATCTGGGCTGGCAGCATTATCAACCATACGCTTACGGACCTGGTTTACATATTCCCGGGCTTTCTCCAAGCTTCCTATCCGTGCTTCCAGTTCGGCCGCAAATAACAATACATCGGCGTAGCGGATAATAGGAACGTTTAGCGCATTAGCAACGCCACCAGAATTGGTATAAGTACCATCTTCCTTTTTATATATCCACCATTTCTTGTTTATGTACGGACCACCGTGCGCCTGATCACGGATCCAGGTTTTGCCGGGATTTATGCCGTAATCCAGAAAAGGAACTCCCCGGCGGCCTACAGACCAGTCTAAACGCGGATCTACTGGCTTAATATCGATGGAAAAGGGAGCAGTAGAGGCCAGGCCATCATCATTTTTAACGCTGCTGGTGTTCGTAGCATAATTATCCAAATAAGGCAACCCATCCGAATTAACCCGAAAATGATCGACGAACCATTGGGTTGGTTGGTAGAAACC
>JAQBNV010000335.1 GCA_028288395.1 Adhaeribacter sp.
GTCCTGGTACAGCGATCGTGGCATCAAAGTACCGCCGGCGCCAATTCCTTCTTCGTGATCGACAGGGTCGGTGATTTTCTCGGTGCCGGGCTGCCAAACCGCGGTTTTCACGCCGGGTTTATTCCCAGAGGTACCAATTACATAGCCATAACGCCCTTGCTGGGTTTGTACGGCCTCGGCTTGCGTGCCGTTGCTCGTTAAATTCCAGTAAACACTGTGGGCCGCCGTGAGGCCGTGGATAGTAGAACCGCCCCATTTTCGCCAGCCAGCCGCAAAATAACTGTTTTCTACTTTACACTGATCGAAGAGATTGGAATGGCTGAAGTGCATGTGGTGGTCGGAGCCGCTGCCGCTGGTTTTTTCGTAACCCGAAAGCCCGGTTTGGCTGCCGGTATCTTTATCGAGGCACCGGTAAAACACATTGCCGGAAGCTGCCATTTGCGACATAACATAGCCGTGCCGGTTAAATTCGGCAATACAATCCTGTAGCAAGGTTTCGTTGCCCATTATCCGGTACAAATAACCGTTGCCGCCGCCGCCGCCAAATTGTGGTTTTTTAAAATCGCAATTAAGAATACTTACGTTTTTGGTTTGTGTTACTTTAATGCCATTAGACAACAGGTGGGCCCCCGAAGGATTGCCGGCCGGTGCATAAGAGGCAATCCGCCGAATCCAGCCATTATACACCTGAGCCATGGCAATGGCCCAGGAATCGTGGCACTGGTAAGATCCATTGACTTCCTTGGTATAAGATTCTTCGCTCCAGTCACCGGGAGTACTGTTTTGCCGGTTGCCAATCGATAAATCTTCTATGCCCACTTCGGTCAGCAGGGGCGGTGCTTTATACACGGCGGCTCCCTGGGCTGTTTTCAGGGTGTACCGAATCGGAATATCAATGGTTAATTCATTTGTTTTGGCATTAATCGCTATTATTTCCCGGCAATAAAGCTGGCCTCCGAGGCCGGTGCCCCGGTCTTGCCAGTATTCCGTCATGCCGTGCTCGGCAATCCAGTTATTATCAATATAATTCCGGACGATTACGAGATCGCCGACTTTAAATCCGGTAATATTTTCTACCGGAATAATTTGGGTTGGTTTAAGTAAGTCTTTGGTAAGCAGTTGTTTGTTTTCGCCGGCGGTTGCCCAGGAGTGGCCGGAATCTATTTTTAGAATAGCTTTATTCCGCATGTTGGGCGAAGCATTAAAAAGAAAAGTTTTCCCTGGTCCGGCCCCTCTTAATACTATGTGCGATTGCTTCACGATTAAGCAATAATTATTGCCTGCGCCCGGACTAACCTGGTAGGTGCCCGGCGGCAAATAAACGACGCCTCCCTGCTTTCGGGCACCGGCATCATTGATAGCTTTTTGCAGAATGGTGGTAACATCATGCCGGCCAGTGTTATCGGCCAAATAAGGAGCTTTGGTTACGTCCAGTACGGTCTGGGTAATGGTTGGCACGGGCTTTTCGCCGCGGTGGTAGCCTGCAAACGAAAAATCCTGGAGCAACTTATCAGTATAAAAATTAGCTTCCGAGGCCGCTTTCCAGGTTGTAGGATAAAGTTCGCTGCGCCAGGTTGATGTCTGGGCCTCTGTTAATAAACAGCCCGTCAGCAAAAAGATCAATAATAAAAAACGCTTCATTGTAGCGGGTTCAGGTTTCCTTTATTAAAGCAGGCGGGGTTGGGTGCCCATTCCGGTTCATTTGCCAATATATTATTTTTCAGCAGTATTCCGGCGATTTATTCCAGAACTTAATAATATGGGCGATTTTTAAAGTACTGATATATTAAGCAGCAGTGAGGATCCTTGCTAAATCAATATAAAATCGATTTGCTTATTTTATTGCTTTTGGTTGGATGGGGCACCACTTAAGGAAGTAAGCGATAATCTGGTAAATGGCAGAAATAAAGAAACAACAGCTGTTACACCCAAGAAGGATCAGCCGGGATAAAACAGTCAGGCCACAAAGCAACAGGTGTCGGATAAATCCGACACCTGTTGCTTTGAATAGGTTATTATGGACAGAGAGATATAAGGCTTAGCTATATCTCTGAAGTAATTTCCGAGAATATATCAAGGAAATTTAATTACGTTTTAAGCCGCGCTTAGCGCTTTACGGGCATATTCTACGCATTTAGCCGTTTCCTTTACCGCATCAGAGCCGGCCGGGATTTCGTATTCCAACTCGATGGTGGCCGGGAATTTATATTTATTTTTTTTCATCATTTGCAGCACTTCCACAATCGGCGTGTCGCCCTGGCCCCAGGGTACATTAGCGCCTCCGTTGGCTTTCGATTTCCGGTCTTTGGTGTGCATGCTCAGAATATTATTATGTTTAGCCTGGATAAGCGGAATCGGGTCGAAACCGGCAGCTACATAATGGCCCATATCAAAGTTTAGCGCATTGTATTTCGATTGGCTCAACGCCTCGTCCCACCAGGTAAAGGTTTGTTGTAAGTGGCCGTGGTAGCCTACATATATTTTGTTGCGGGCAGCGATCTTGCCTAGTCTTTTGGTTTGGGCGCTGCTGTTGGGTAGTTCTACGGTCGCGTGGCTGGCGCCGAGGGCTTTGGCGGCCCGGAAAGCATAATCTACTTCGGCATCGGTGTTGTTAGCCCCCAGGGCACTTGGTTTATAGGCGTAGATACTGACTCCGGCATCTTTGTACATTTTCCGGAGCTGTTCAAATTTGCTCATCGGCGCACTTGCCCGCCAGGCCGCTAATTTTTGGAGATATTCTTCCTGCTCGGCCTTTTGATCCGGCGTTATCGCCGGACGAGGACCTCCACCGGCTCCCCCGGCTGGACGCGGCGGGGCTTGCGGTGCTCCGGCAAATGCTTCAGCCGCCGGGCCCATTAGTTCGAGGGCGCTGATATTACAATCTTTACAATATTGCAGGATTTGTTCGGCACTACTGGGCATGCTCCGCCAGGAATAACTGATGGCCCCAATCTGAACGCCATTAAAGAAGGAATTTGGTTTACCCCAATTTTTTAGAATGGCCGGCGCCCCAAAGGTAGGTTGTGCGGCAACGGCTAACCCGGCAACGGCCAGGGCAGTTGTGCCCAGGAACTGACGCCTGGAAATGTTCTCGTTTTTCATGTAATATCGGCTATTTATGATGGTGTTTGGAATGGCCGATAATTTACAAAAATATTCTGACCTTTACACCGGCAGTCCGGGAAGAAAATTACAAATCATAGCCCTGGTATTCACCCCGAAAATCCGGAAGATTACCATTAAATTCTTCCTGTATTTCACTTTCCTGAATTAGGTAAATAGCCATAATAAAGCGTCCAGGCAGATTTTATAGATAAAAGGCTGCTAAAATATCGCAGATGATGCCTTTTGCCATATTGAAAAAAGGTGGTGGTATTTTGATTGTTCGATTATATAAAAATTATATATATATGTGTTTTAGCTGGTAAGAACTATGATTATTTTAGCCGCCCTCTTTGTGTAGGCA
>JAQBNV010000364.1 GCA_028288395.1 Adhaeribacter sp.
CCCCCAGCGGCATTCACCAGTGCGTCAATTTGGCCATAGGTTTCTAATATTTGCCCGCAGGCACGCTCCATATCTTCGGGTTGCAACACATCGGCCGCAATAAACAAGGCTTCGCCGCCGGTTCGAATTACTTCCTGTTCCCGCTCCCGGCCCACATCTGCATTTCGACCCAGAATTATTACTTTGCCGCGGGCTTCCGCAATGGCTTTGATAAAGGCACCTCCCAGAATACCGGTGCCACCGGTAATTACTATTACTTTGTCTTTGATATCGAACATCTATTTTTAGAATTTAATATTTTAATCATTGTCCCTTTAAATATAGCATCGCTAAGCTTATGCAAATGCAATATAAAAAACCGGCGAGATTATTTCCCTGGCCTTTATACTTAACATAATAATCACACTTTTTACCTTATTCAAAGTACGCCTATTAACCCTTGTGTATTTTTAACACTTTGCCCGGGGAACACGGCCGTATATCTGGATTTTGATTAATCGTACAAGCACCCAGGAAAAGTTCCATTTGCAAACAGGCAATGTATTCATAAACCAGCTGAATACATGGGTAAGGTTTTTCTATTAAATTATTCATTTATAATTTAAGTTAGCGTAAGGGCGTTATTTCCAAACTCAGTAATACCCCTGGTTATAACTAATGCGGTAGAGATTCGCAATAATAGCTGGCGTACGAACTGGCGCATAATCCCTATGTCGTCGGCCCGGTTACCAATGTTATTCCGCAGATCAATTTCGGGAGATAAATCTTCTTTATTTACCGCCAATACTTTATTTTCTGGTAGGTGCAAATGCTTTTTGCATTGCCTGAAAACGGGTTTAGGGCAAAGGCGTGTCGCGGTTTGTTGCATAGGCTTTACTGTAGTCGAGTCTTTTGCTTTCGCTGGCTACAAACCCGATGCCTTGCAGCACATGGTTCAGATAGGTTGGATTTTCATAGTCTTTTTTATCGTGCCCCAAGGCTGTAATCCAAATATTGCCGCCATCGAAATGCTGGTACCAGACAGCTGGATAATAGTCGGAAAAAGGGCCGGCATGGCTTTTCACCTTTTCTGCTTCGTTCGGATTCAAAGAGCTCAGGTCATGCGCCATTACCACCTGAATGCCCGGGTAAAGTTCTTTGGCGAAGTAGCACTCATCTCCTTTTTCCCACAGGGCAGGCACTCCTTTTACCGACGGATGGTCGGCATCAATTTTCTTTATTTTATAGGTTTGAAAGTTGGCGTGCCAGGCAAAAGTACCCCCAACCATCATTTTAAACCATTTCCAATTTCGTTCGGTGCCCGTAACCGAATGCAGGCCCACAAATCCGCCACCGGCCTCTATATACCGGCGAAAGGCTAACCGCTGGTCATCGGTATCAAAAACATCATTGTTGGTACTGGGGAAGATGAGTAAGGTAAAATCTTTCAGTCTGGCCTCGGTAAAGATGGCCGGATCATCACTTACTTCTACCTTAAATCCATTTTCCTGTCCCAATTTCTGAATACTCCTGGCGGCAAACGGAACATTATCGTGGACATAACCTTTCCCGTTTTTGGTATACACCAGAACTTTTACTTTTTTCCAATTTACTTTTGCGGCTTCCTGGGGAGATGCGCTAGCCGATAAAAAAATGATTACAAAACAAAAGATTAAACTTTTTAAAAATATTTTCATAAGGTCACGGGAATAATTAGCTGATAAATAGTTTATTAACTGGATTCGCGCCAATGGGCCAGGACTGGCCTAGCGCTGCGCTTTTGGGCGTGGTTTTAAGAAAGCTTCGGCGGTTTATACCTTTTTGATATTCCTGCATAAATTAAATTCCGGTTTTAGGGTCGCTTAATAAATAGCGGGATAATGTATAAACAAGGTTATAGATTAAATGTAGGAAACTATTCTTTTCATGTCAATTAAGATTTGAATGTAAGTTACCCATAAACGCTCTTAATTTTTTACCCTTTGCATTTATTGCGTCCCGAGATGCCTTTAAACCATCACAAAATATATAGAATTGGCAATCGGTTTCATGAAAATTTTTCATTATCTCGACATTCTTCATAATAGCTTCAACTTATTTAAAATTAGTTGAACATACTCCATATATTTTTTCAAAATTTTTGATCACTAATATTTCCAAAATAACAGTCAATGATGTAACAGAAAAAGCCAACTTAGGAGAGCTTACCCGATTAAATTCAGCTTTTTTGAGATTGTTAAACAACTAATAATTATGAATTTAACTATTTCAAACAGGTATTACGATTAGATTTTCAAAGTTGCAGCAAAAAATTTTTATCTATTAATAAGATTAACCTTTACCTCTAAAGCAACTAAAAGAACAAAGCAAATAAATGCACTTTATTAGCTAGCACTTACGTTTCATCAGGAGCACAAAAGCTTCGTTAATCCTGTAAAATATATTAAAGACACTCCATTAAAATTTAAATAAAATATTACAAATTGCAACCGATTACATAAATGTTACATCCCCTATATACATTAATCCTATAACCCGAGCCTTATGGAATTATTAAGTACCGGTAGTAAAGAAGTAACCATTTATGATATAGCCCGGGAATTAAATATTTCGCCGGCAACTGTTAGTCGCGGCCTGAACGATCATCCGGCGGTAAATAAAGAAACTAAAAAGAAAATAGAAAATATGGCTAAGGAAATGGGCTACCGCTCTAACACCTTTGCCAGTAACCTGCGTCGGCAACGCACCCATACCATTGGGGTAATTGTACCCCGGCTTAATAGCTATTTCATGTCGGCGGTTATTTCGGGTATGGAAAAAGTGGCTAATAGCTCAGGGTTTAATTTGATTATCGGCCAATCACTGGAAACTGCCACAAAAGAAGCTGCCAGCGCTCAAACCATGTTTAACAGCCGCGTAGATGGCCTGCTGGTTTCGCTCGCCTACGACACCGACAACATCGATCATTTCAAGGACTTTCTGAAAAAAGGCATTCCGCTCATTTTCTTCGACCGGGTATTTAATCATAGCCAGTGTACCGGAATTATTATAGATAATTTTAAGGCGGCGCAGGAAGCTACGAATCATTTGATAGAACAAGGCTGCCGCCGCATAGTCCACGTAACAGGCAACCAGAAGCGGAACGTGTATGCCGATCGCTTAGGCGGTTACAAATATGCTTTAAGTAATCTCGGTTTAGAATTTAACTCAAACTTAATAATAGAAACAGACCTCAGCGTGGAAGCTGGCGTTGCGGCCGCTGACCAGATTAGGCGGATGAATCCTTTACCGGACGGCGTATTCGCCGCGAACGATGCCTGTGCTGTTAGTTGCTTGCTGGCCCTGAAACAAGCCGGAATTTCTGTTCCGCACGATATTGCCTTTGTGGGTTTCAACAACGATCCACTTTCGAAAGTAGTAGAACCCAACTTAACCACCGTTAATTACCCGGGCCACGAAATGGGGGAAGTGGCCGCGCAAACCCTGATAAATCATTTAAACGGCACCGTCAATATAAATAATACCAATACCATTATTTTGCGGTCGGAACTGGTAATCAGGGGATCATCAATACGGAATGGTGGGGCAAAGTAATTCCTGAATTAATAAAAAAAATATTCAATCCAAGACCGGGCTACCGGAATGGTATCTAATTAAATAGTATAAATAATTGTAATAACTAAAATAAGGGATGCGGCACGGATTCATCTTTTTTGTAATAATTTTCTGGCTCGTTGGCGGTTTGTCAATTGAGGCTACGGCTGAAGACGGCTACCGGCTGTGGCAACGCTACGACCTGGTGAAGGATACCAAAAAACTAAAGCAGTACCGGAACCACCTGCAAGCAGTAGTAATAGAAGGGAACTCTCCTACCCTTACCGTAGCCAAGCAAGAGTTGCAAAGTGGCTTGCAGGGACTGCTGGGGAAGTCGGTTACTTTTAACAGCCAACTGAAAACCGGCAATATTTTAATGGTGGGCACTCCGCAAAATGCTCCTGCAATTGCCGCCTTAGCCCTCGGTGAGAAATTAAAACCTCTTGGCCCGGAAGGTTATTTAATTCTTAGCACTACAGTTCACCGGAAAAAAGCTACCGTAATAGCTGCTAATACGGATATTGGGGCTCTATACGGTGTATTCCATTTTCTGCGCTTGCTCCAAACCCACCAGGATATTACAGCTATTTCGATCAGCAACGCGCCCAAAACCCAGCATCGGATTCTGAATCACTGGGACAACCTGGATCGGACTGTAGAGCGGGGTTACGCCGGGTTTTCGTTATGGGACTGGCATAAATTACCCGATTATATTGACGATCGATGCCTGGACTACGCCCGGGCCAATGCCTCCATTGGCATTAATGGCACGGTACTTACCAACGTTAACGCCAACGCTTTAATCCTGACGAAACCGTACCTGGTAAAAGTAAAAGCCCTGGCCGATGCTTTCCGCCCCTATGGACTAAAGGTTTACCTTACTGCCCGGTTCAGTGCACCGATTGAACTGGGCGGCTTAAAAACGGCCGATCCCTTAGATGCGGAGGTAAAAGCCTGGTGGAAAGCCAAAGCCGACGAAATTTATACCTATATTCCTGATTTTGGCGGTTTTTTGGTGAAGGCAAATTCTGAGGGGCAGCCCGGTCCGCAGAACTACAAGCGCACCCACGCCGACGGCGCTAACATGCTGGCCGATGCAGTAGCGGCCAAAGGCGGCATAGTGATGTGGCGCGCTTTTGTGTACGACAATGAGGTACCGGAAGACCGCATTAAACAAGCCTACAATGAATTTAAACCCCTGGATGGCGCTTTCCGGAAAAATGTAATGGTGCAGGTTAAAAATGGTCCGCTCGATTTTCAACCCCGCGAACCCTTCCACCCCTTGTTTGGCGCCATGCCCCAAACCCCCTTGATGGCAGAATTTCAGATAACGCAGGAATATTTAGGCCAAGCCACAAACCTGGTGTATCAGGCCCCCCTGTACAAAGAAACCCTGGATGCAGATACCTACGCCATGAGCGTCGGCTCTACGGTAGCCAAAGTGGTGGATGGCTCTTTGCATAAATACGAACTTACAGGAATGGCCGGCGTTTCGAATATTGGCAACGACCGTAACTGGACCGGGCACCAGTTTGCCCAGTCTAATTGGTACGCTTTCGGCCGGCTGGCCTGGGACCATACTTTATCTTCCGCAACCATCGCGGATGAATGGTTACGCATGACCTTTAATAATGAGGAGCAATTTGTAAGGCCAGTAAAGGAGATAATGCTGCAATCGCGCGAAACGCTGGTTAATTACATGACCCCATTGGGTTTGCACCACATCATGGGCTGGAGCCACCATTATGGCCCCGGTCCTTGGGTAGATAAAAAGCATCGCGCCGATTGGACCGCCGTCTATTACCACCGGGCTACGGTCGAAGGAATTGGCTTTGATCGTACGGCTGCCGGCAGCAATGCCCTGGCACAATATTTCCCGCCGGTCCAGCAAATGTTTGGTAATCTGACTACTTGTCCCGAAGATTTTTTACTTTGGTTTCACCGGGTAAGCTGGGATTATAAAGTAAAATCGGGGCGAACTTTATGGGAGGAACTTTGCCAGAGATATTACGCCGGTGCCGCCGGCGTGCAGCAAATGCAACAGACCTGGAATGCCCAGCAATCCCGGGTTGACCCGGAACGCTTCCGGCACGTGAAAACTTTTCTGGGTATTCAGGAGAAAGAAGCTCGTTGGTGGCGTGATGCCTGTGTTCTCTATTTTCAGAGCATTTCGAAAAAACCACTTCCGGCTGGTTTGCCCAGACCCGAAAATACCCTCGATTATTATATGCAACTAAACCCCAGATTTGTACCGGGCATCTAAAAGATAAAATCAACCGGAGCTTAATATTGGGCTTCAAAAAACAAGGCTTTGCAAGTAAAAAGAGGTGGAAGCCAACTTTAAACGAGCAAAGC
Source organism: Adhaeribacter sp. (assembly GCA_028288395.1). Lineage (GTDB taxonomy): Bacteria > Bacteroidota > Bacteroidia > Cytophagales > Hymenobacteraceae > Adhaeribacter. The sequence continues at coordinate 5,929 of JAQBNV010000364.1, forward strand.
CAAGAAAATCTTACGATTTGTGTAAAGTACACGATTTCCAGATATATTTCCAAGCAAAGCTGTGTAGTTTTATACTACCAGCAACTGCGGCCAAGCTGGCGTAAATTTACTTATCTGCCTAAGCTTGCCAGACAATATTATAGGGCGCAGAATTATTTACTTTGCTTAAATACAACCTATAGCTGCCAATATTATCATAGTTTAAAATCGGTGCCGCGAAAAAGCATTATTCCAGCACCCCCTAGAAAAAGCATTCCGATATTTATTTGTAATTTTAGTTTGAACCGAAATCAGCCGCCGGCTTTCTTGGCTTTGTAGCCCGCCTGCGTCAGGATCTGTAAAATTTTGTCCCGAAAATCGCCTTGAATAACAATTTCATTATCTTTAAAAGTACCGCCTACCCCGCATTTATTCTTTAGTAATTTACCCAGTTCCTTTAAATCTTCTTCCTGCCCAATAAAGCCGGTCACCAGGGTAACCTGCTTGCCGCCGCGGGCTTTTTTATCCAGCATTATTTTCAGGTTCTGTTGTTGCGGCGGCAACGTTTGGGTTGGCGCTTCTTCCTGGTACTGATAATCAAAATCAGGATTGGTAGAATAAACCACCCCTTCCCGGCCCTTTTTATTTTTATCGCTCATTTATTTTAATCTTACTAATTAATGCAGGCTAAAAGTGTCCTGTGCCTTACCTTAAAATAAATTTTCTATTCGTAATTAT
>JAQBNV010000500.1 GCA_028288395.1 Adhaeribacter sp.
AAAACAACGTCCCATCTTGCTAAAACAACTAAAACCCGGAAACCGCATCGATTCCCACGCTTATAACATTGGAGATAGGGAGCCGGAGCAAAAAATTGAGGTTGATGGCTCAACCATTTATTTCTGGACGGTGCCGCAAAAATAGCATAAGCTGTTATTGGAGTCTAAAAGAAATCAGCCTTTAATTGGTTTCTTTATACCCGGGAATATACTATAAAATTCGGGGTTTTATCCATGATGTTGTATATTGTGTAGTGCTTTAAAAGGGAGGCCTACAGCATAAAAGGACTTAGACGTACCAAGTTCTTTTATGCTGTAGCCTATTTATTCATTCCGGCAATCCAGTAACCTGGAAGTAATATAACCAACTCCCCTCTCTTAACACTGAAGAAATAATTCCACGGGTAGCAGTATTAAATTTATTACCTAAAACGAATATTACTGATATGTTTAAGGTTTCCCTTTAGGATAAAATATTTTTAAAATATGTCAATACTAATCCCCCTCCAGCTTGTATTTTTACTGATTTCCTTTCCGGTACAAGAGAATATTTACCAGAAAAAAAGGGAAGCAATGGTGCAGCAGCAAATTATAGCCAGGGGTATCAAAGACAAAGCCGTGTTATGGGCTATGCGCTCCGTTCCACGGCATAAGTTTATACCTGCATCTCAGGTTGCCAATGCTTATACAGATAGTCCCTTGCCTATTGGCTATGGTCAAACTATTTCTCAACCTTATATAGTGGCTTATATGACGGAGGTACACAAGCCAACCCCACAAATGAAAATATTGGAAGTAGGTACAGGATCAGGGTATCAGGCAGCTGTGCTGGCAGAAATCGTAAAGCGGGTTTATACCATTGAAATTGTCCCTGAACACGGGGAACTGGCGGCAAAGCGTTTAAAAAGCCTGGGTTATAATAATGTGCAGGTAAAGGTAGGTGATGGCTATATGGGTTGGCAGGAGCACGCACCATATGATGCTATAATCGTAACGGCAGGTGCGGAATCTGTTCCGCCTCCCCTGTTGGAACAACTGAAAGAAGGTGGAAGAATGGTGATCCCGGTAGGTTCTGCGAATCGTACGCAATCGCTTAAAGTAATAGAGAAGAAGAATGGCAAGGCTGTTACCAGAAATCTTATGCCAGTAATATTTGTACCATTTACGAGGGAAAAGCAAAAGTAGGGATACCTTACAGGCAAATAGGTAAAAGCGGTAGTTAACCAGCACTTCAGATTTATCTGCCTTGCCAGGCACCAACTCAGGTAACGAAACCAAAATTATTGCCTGCTATCTTCTCGATTATAAAATACCTAAGATTGTTAACCATTTTATTTCGGGATAACATGTCAGGTACAAACACAAAAGGTAAAATTAAATTAACTCCTTGCGCTTGATGGGCTGGTAAGTACATTTTTTTCCAGAATGATTCTCTTTTCAAACCTGAAAGCGACTATCCCATAACCCATATCAGCTTTCCGATATTGTTATCTCCCATGACAAACAAAAACCAACTTTACTGTCATCTCTTTTTCATTAAAGTTTATAGGCATCAACCTCCGGTTTATATAAGTACTACATCTATACTCAATTATTAAATAAAATGTATGCCTTAATATGAATCAGTTTGCTCAAATACCTGGCGCTTTTTATTGTCAGAACTTGTTGGTTCGAATTCAGATATTTCAGTTACACCTATAAAACATAATTACTTTTCAACCACCTCAATCCGCACTGGCGCATGGTCACTGGTTTTTCCCCATCCGCGAACATGATGGTCGACCCTTGCCGCCAGGAGGCGACTTTAAAAATGGGGCTAAGTAAAAAATGGTCGATCCGTAAACCAGCATTGCGGCCATAGGCATTGCGAAAATAATCCCGAAAGGTATAAATTTTTTCTTCCGGATGAAGATTTTGGATGGCATCCGTCCATCCCTGTTCGATAAGATTTTGGAAAGCTGTGCGAACTTCCGGCCGAAAAAGGGCATCATGCAGCCAGCGCTCTGGCCGGTAAACATTCAGTTCGGTGGGTATAACATTAAAGTCACCCGTTAATATTACTGGTATATTCAGTTTAAGAAGAGATGCGGCATGGGCCGTCAGCCGTTCAAACCATTGCGGCTTGTAATCAAATTTAGGACCAGGCACCGGGCAGGTAAAGACAGCCAATGTGGATACCGTTAACGGGAGTTGCTACCTTTGCCTGGAGACTTAATGATAGTCACCTTTAATTAAAATATTAATATGCCAATATGAGCAAACGGGTATTTGATGCTTCCTTTAAAAGGATGGCTATCGCCCTCTCCTATGCGAGGGGAGCGCGGCAAAAGAGGTGGCCGAGGAACTGGGCTGGGCGCTGAGTGAGACGATAAAACCATGAAAAGAGAGATGGTCTATCATGCCGCTTTTATAACCAAGGCCCAAGCAAGGCGGGCTGTATTTGAGTTTATAGAAAGCTGGTTTAACCGGTAAAGGAGGCATTGGGTTATTTGACTCCTTGCCAATACGAAAATTTTTACATGCAACAAGCAATAGCTGCCTAAAAAA
>JAQBNV010000387.1 GCA_028288395.1 Adhaeribacter sp.
AACCTGATAGGGACTGTGGCGATACTTCAGCAGGGCCCGAAAACCCATTACCAGAATGGCCAGGGTATAAAAGGTGCCGTACAGCAGCCAATGGTCGGCGGGTTTATTCCGCAGCCACTGGCTAAGCGGGTCGAGTGCCCTGATTTGGGCTTCTAACAAAAAAGGGAACCAATACAAAATAATGTAAAAGCCGGTGAGGCCTACAGCGGTTATCCAGGCAATATTGCCCCGGGAGGATGCTGCGCGGAGCCATACACCATTGTTGCGAACGCCCGGATGGCTCTTTTGGTAAGTTCTGACTAAATAGAAAAGCAAACCTATAAGGGATAAACCCATACCGGCCCAAAAAAGTACGCTTCCAGTGGCGGAACCCACCGGCAAGCCCGGCAAAAGCAATAGCAGCAAGCCAAGAGTAAAAACAGTTAAGCCGGCTTTTTGTAAGCTGTCCGTTTGGTCCTTATAATTATACCCAATGGCCAGACTCGGATCGGTGGTTGGCATAAGTGATTAGTGGTGATGTTGGTGCCCTTCGTTTGGTTTGCTGCGCAAATTGGCAATGCTACCCAGCAAAAATAATATTGCCCAGCACACGTATAAAGCCCAGAAAGTCTGCACTTCTTTTTGCTGAATCCATAAAATAGCATGAGCCGACAGGGTCATGATAAAACCCACTACCGCAATATATTGGTAGGAGTTCATTTCTTTTAAATTATATAATTTAGTCCATTTCATCTTTATCGTTTTAAAGTAAACGTCTGTAGGCCGCATTTCTTTTACGAAATAACAGCCGGAAGCTGCTGACTAAACGCCTGTATTATTTCTTTTTCGTGGCGGCGGTAAAATTCCGGGTCGAAATTGGCTTCCCGCAAATGCTTTAATACGTAGGAGATGGGCTGCTCTTCTAAAATCCAGCGTTCGCAAACCTCGTGACGGTACCGGATGCCGAGCAAATTAAAACCCAGAACTTTACTTGAAAGAGTATGGTAATTTATGCGTAATAACTTGTTTTGCTGCGGATGCCGCCAGAGCATGGTCCCAACACCAGCCGGAAGATGGGCTGGCACTTGTCCGTACGTTTGGTATTCAATATCAAAAAATTTGGCCGAATTAAACCAGATGCCCCGCTTATATGCCGTTGGGCGGCCGCAAATATTATGGGCAACTGTTTCGCCTTGCATCCGGCCGGTATACCATAACTGCTCTACCTGCGTTTTGTTTTCATCTTCCCGGTTTATTTCTGCACAATCGCCGGCGGCGTATACATCGGGTATATTCGTTTCCAGGAAGCTGTTTACCACCACTCCCCGTTGTATTTCTAAACCATTGTTCCTTAAAAAGTCTACCTGGGGGGTAACGCCTATTGCGGCCCCTACTAGTGCACAGTCTATTCGTTCGCCTTTACTCGTCACAATGGCCTGCACCCGTCCGTCTTCTCTACCTATAATCTCCTGCAACGTTGTGTTCAACCGCAAATCCAAGCCATGCGCCTGTACATGGTCCTCTATCAGGTTTGCCTCCTGCTCCGGTAAAATATTGCCCCAGTAATTTTTTTCCCGCACCAATAAGGTAACAGGCAGGCAGCGGGAAATAAGCATTTCGGCCAGTTCTATCCCAATCAGGCCGCCACCAACAATTACGGCCCGGGAAATATTTTTAGTTTGTTTTTCAAGATTTTCCAGGTCCGATAAGTTGTAAAAACCTTGCACGCCCGGCAATGCTTCTCCCGGTACCCCCAAATTTCTGGGTTGTGAGCCGGTAGAAATTAATAATTTATCGTAGGGTAAGCTGGTCTGATCATCCAGTAAAACTGTTTTGGTAGTAAAATCGACGGCATTTACATGGGCGCGCCGTAAATTTATTTGCTGTTCCGGCCAGAACCAATCTTCGTAGGGTTTAAGGTGGCGGTACTGCATATGACCCATATACACGTACATGAGGGCGGTACGGGAATAAAAATGCTCCGATTCCGAAGAAATAATAGTAATGGTAGCAGTAGCATTAAGTTTGCGGATGGTGATAGCGGCGGTGACTCCCGTAATACCATTTCCTATTATTACCACCCGCATATTTCTGTATATTATTCCTAAGCCAAATGTAATAAATAAGCCCGGTTAAGCTTATTTATTCCGGCGGAAACTTTATTCCCTGATATGGCTCTCCTATTTTAGGGCGGGCTAAAGGCCTAAACGAAGAAAGCAGCTTTTAGCTGCTTTCCGGGGTCTTACTGGTGTAAATTATTTTTTTGGCTGGTTATTAGCCGTATTATGTTTTTCTTTCAAAGCTAAATTCGTTTCCGGGTCATGCTTATAAGCCGAATAGGCCGCTAATTGGCTGGGGTTTAACATGTTTCTGAATTTCTTATCGAAGTTATTTTCCAGCTCCTGAAGTTTGGCAGCTTTGATATCGGGATTGTTGCTGTAATACTCCGCAATTTCGTCGCCTTTTACAATCCTTTCGCGGTTCAGCGCTTTTAACCGAATATATTCCGATTCATTCAGGCCCAATTCTGCAGTCATTACCCGGGTAATCAAAGCAATACGCTTCTCAGCCGAATCTGAAACATCCTGCGCTTTTATACTTTGAGCTTTAGTGGAAAAAGCAAACATAAAAATTAAAATTAAAGAAAGTAAAGACTTTTTCATGGGTTAGTTTTTATAGGGTATGTTGATTAATTTTTGATTTTGTAGTATTTAACGATTAATAAAAAAACAGGTTAATTTAAATTGGGCTTTATTCCTACTTAAAGAGCTATTTTAAAGTAATAAAATTTAAAATATGTAAATATCAATATTATTTAATGTTATCTAAACCTTCTGTTTGATTCCATTTGGGTTTAAGTGAGATTATGATTTTACAGCCTGTATATTTATTTAACTATATATAATTTCTATGCAATTTTAAGGAGATAAATTTTAATAACAAAATATTTAGCTGTCAAATATTAATAAAATATACCTATATTTTAATATAATTTATAATCTACTGATAAATAGATTGTTATAATATATAATACGCTGCTTGTTTTTACTTATTTAAACATTTAGATATTTTTTTGGATTGATTTGGTGTAGAGTTTACGAAAATGTTTATATTTTTATCTTTTAAATTATTCAGCTTTACGCCGGTTTACTTATTAGGGATAATTTTGACGAAGCAATAGGAAGGCTTAGGCAAAATGATTTTGCATAAAAAGTTAATGACGTAATTCTTCACTGCTAAAGCAATCTTATAAAACCACCATCTGGTAGTAATAAAAATCTGGTTCAATAGAATTGAACTTTGGGGAAAGTACAATTGAAATAACCCGGAGAAAGTTAAAGAAGGACAAACCAGCTGCATCCGAAACTGGGGAACAGGGTAGGAGTGAATTTTATATTTGTAAATAGTATACTAAAGCCTTTCGGCTGTTTTTAACTTAAAAAAAGCAAGTAGAGGCATTAAAATTTTCACTTATCAAGAATATTAAAGTTTATTCAACACTTTTCTACTTATATTTATTATTAAATTGGTCAGGTTACCTGCCTTTTACTCTTTTGTTATTTTTCATCCAATAGCTTAAATGAATATTTTACTTGAAGAATTTGGTACACCTTTTAATACCGTACCTTTCGATAAAATCAGCAATAAATTTTTCTTTCCCGCTTTAGAACAGGCCATTAAAATAGGTAAACAGGAAATTGAAGAGATTATTAACAACCCGGCGGCTCCTGATTTTCATAATACCATCGAAGCGTTGGAACGAAGTGGGGTCTTGGCCGAGCGTATATCCCAAATATTTTTTAACCTGAATTCTGCCGAAACCAGCCCGGAAATTCAAGCACTGGCTAAAGAAATCTCACCGCTGCTTACGGCCTTCGCCAACGACATTACTTTAGATCAGGATTTATTTAACCGGGTGCAGGCGGTGTATAACCAAAGCAAGGCTTTAGCTTTAAAAACAGAGCAAAAGACTTTGCTAGATAAAATATACAAAGGATTTATCCGGAACGGCGCTAACCTGGCAGCAGATCAGAAAATACTTTTACGGGAAATAGATCAGCAATTAGGGCAGTTATCGCTTCATTTCGGCGATCACGTTTTAAGCGAGACGAATAATTATTTTCTGACCATTGATAACCCTGCAGATTTAGCCGGCTTGCCCGATAGTGTGGTGGAGGCGGCAACCCAGGCAGCACATGAAAAAGGATTGGAAGATAAGTGGGTTTTTACTTTACAGGCGCCCAGTTACCTGCCTTTTATGACCTACGCAGATAACCGGAACCTGCGGGAACAACTATACAAAGCTTATGTATCGCGTGCTTGTCAGGAAAATGCTAATGACAACCGGCCAATTATTTTACAAATTGTAAAGTTGCGCGATCAACGGGCAAAATTACTCGGTTTTGCCTCCCATGCCGATTATGTATTGCAGGAAAGGATGGCCCAATCACCAAGCAAGGTTATTTCTTTTTTGGATAACCTGCTGCAGTACGCCAAACCCGCTGCCCGCCAGGAGTTGGATGCCATTGCCGCTTACGCGCAGCAAAATCAAGGACCTGCTTCCTTGCAGCGCTGGGACATTACCTATTATGCAGAGAAACTTAAAAAAGAAAAATACACCATCGACGATGAACTGCTAAAGCCCTATTTTAAGCTTGAAAATGTGATTAACGGCATTTTTGAAGTAGCTAAACGGCTATATGGCTTAGTATTCAGGGAAAATACCGAAATAGCAACTTATCACCCCGAAGTAAAGGTCTATGAGGTAACCGAAGAATCGGGGGAGCACCTTGGTATATTTTACGCCGATTTTTTCCCGCGTCCGGGTAAGCGCATGGGCGCCTGGATGACCTCTTTCCGGGGGCAAAAGAAAGAAAACGGTAGGGATCAGCGGCCTCATATTGCCATCGTCTGTAATTTTACCCAACCAACAGCTACCAAACCTTCGCTGCTTACTTTTAACGAAGTAAAAACGCTTTTCCACGAGTTTGGGCATGCTTTGCACGGCTTGCTAGCCAATGGTACCTACGCCAGTTTAACCGGTACCAACGTTTTCTGGGATTTTGTAGAATTGCCCTCCCAGGTTATGGAAAACTGGACGTATGAAAAAGAATGCCTGGACCTTTTTGCGCGCCATTATCAAACCGGAAGGCTCATTCCGGCCGAATTGGTGCAGAAAATCAAAGACAGTTCCAATTTTATGGCTGGATACGCCACGGTCAGGCAGGTGGGCCTGGCCCGGCTGGATATGGCTTGGCACACCAATGCCTCCGATGACCTAACGGACGTGATTGCGTTCGAAAACAAAGTACTGCAGGATACCGAAATATTACCCATTGTACCCGGCACCAGTATCAGCTGTTCTTTTTCTCATATTTTTCAGGGGGGCTACTCCTCGGGTTATTATAGTTACAAATGGGCCGAGGTGCTTGATGCCG
>JAQBNV010000390.1 GCA_028288395.1 Adhaeribacter sp.
ATAATGTCGTTTATTTGCGTTGGGTACAGGAAGTAGCGACTGCGCACTGGGAGTATGCAGCGCCGGAAGAACTTAAAAATGCTTATACCTGGGTCGTAATTCGCCACGAAATAGATTATTTAGCTTCGGCTTTGCCGGGCGATGATATTATTGGTTATACCTGGGTGGGCGAACACCAGGGGGCCAAATTCGACCGGTACGTCCGGCTTTGCCGGGCCGGCGACGATAAAATTCTGGCAGAAGCCAAAACAACCTGGTGTTTGCTTGATTCCCAAACCAAACGTCCGCGGCGCATTGAAGAAAACGTCTTATCCATTTTATAGTTATTTACGGTTCATTCACTATCAAATATGGACTGCAAATTGGGCAATGCAGCGCAGCCTTCATCAGGACGCGGGTATTATATATTATAAATTATTTCTTAGCAGCTGGTTGTACTTACTTCCACAATGCTTGTGTATTCAATTCAAAACCTACTATTTTATTCCAGTCTACCCGAATGGCGCGGTGCTGGCTGCGGATGGTTAAAATGAGAATATCAGGGTCGCTAAAGTTCAGCAGCAAATCTTCGTGGCGACCTTCAATATACAAGGTGCCTTCAAATATTAATTTTAGAGGCATGCCTTTGGCAGGTGTAAATACTTCACAGGGCTTGTCATTTGTTTGTAAAAAAGGTTTAATAAAAGGTAATAATTTTTCTTTCCAGGAATCTCGGTTCATGCCAAATTAAATAATTATGCGAATGCTGCCCGGTTAGGCAAATAATAGCAGATACGCAAAAATGAAATAAGGGAATGCCAGACCCGACAAATATTTAATTATAAAAAATTCTGAACTGGCTTTGGTTAACCTTCAAAAGAAGCAAAAAGATATTTTATACTGTTATTACTTCACAGATGCGCATAAGGAAAACACGATAATTATCTGTCTGGTATTTATCTGGCGGCTGGCCCCTATATTTTAAATATTCAAAGCAGCCATAGGCCAGAGAAAAGAACAAACGGCCAAGACGCCCGTGCCAGATAATGCACAGAGCAAAATTTTGACGGCGCAGGCCTGAAGTAATATTTGTTTAAATAGAGACTAAATAAAGCGTTGCTCCAGATCCGGCTAAGTGGTTTTCTTCAACATCCGGGGTTGCAAGTAGGCAGCTAGGTTATCATTTAAGCAACAAAAGAAAGAATTACTGCAGAAGGGCTAAGAGAATATCTTTGCCTTGTTTTTATATTTTGGTTAGACTTTTTCCGGCACTTTTCCGGAACGTTTTAAGAGGCTGTTGAGGTGCGCTTCCAGATTTACTTTTTTTGATTCGGCGGTTAAATCCTGCAGTATTTCCTGTCCCTTTTCATTATTTTCGATAGATTGGAGATAATGCGTAATAAATTGCAAGGCCTGGTAATCTTTTTCCTGCCACTGAGGTTGCTGGTAAAGTTTTTCTTCTTTTAATATGTTTTGCAGATGTGGTTCGAGGCCTTTGGTTTCGGCTTCCTGCCGGATGGAACCAACAAGTTTGTCGTAAGTCACCTGATCTGGAATTTTATCTATTTGCTTCGTAATGATTTTCAATGTTTCCTTGTGTTTGCGGGCTTGCCGGAAAATTAAAAAAGCTACAATGCCGATGAAAAGGGCTACCCCGCCGGCCAGGTAGGCGAGCCTTGTTACTTCTTTTATGCGGGCCTGCGCCTGCCGGTTCAGATCGTTTATTATTTTATTTGTATTTGGTTTTAACTGGTTATTGATTAATCCGGAAGCCACTTGCTGCGCCAGCGAATCTAATAAAACGTGGGTAGCCTTGCCTAATAATTCGTCGCGGAAAATGCCGGCCCGCTGGAGTGTTTGGTCGTTTAATAATTCGTCCCGGAGGGCCGCCACAAACAAGCGAGTTCGCTCACCCCGAATATTATCCAGGAAAGAAATGCCTTTGGCGTTTAAATCGGCAGTAGAATTTTTAATGATTTTTTCCAGCCATAACTGGGTATAGGCGCTGAGCAGGCTGTCTCTTAAGTGCACCGAAGTAGCCACTGCTTGTTTATCTAACTGCCGGCCGACCGAATCTAATTGTGCCCGGAGTCGCGACTGGATACTGTCGTTTAGAACGGTGGATAGCACCCCCCGCGTCAGGGTGCGGGCGGTGCTATCCAGGTAATCTTTGTTCAGCTCTTTTTTAACACCCGCCGTAAACCTGGCCCCCAATTTTTGGGCGCAGCCGTTCAGGAACAGCGCCGACACCAAAATAAAATATACCAGGTAATATGGTCTCATGCGTAATATATTTAAAGAGGAAAGGGCAGCAATAGAAATATTTACCAGACAGTTACCCGGTGGTTTATAAATATTGCTCGTACAACGATTTGCCAAAGAATAAACCAAAATCTTTCAGGGCCTTGGCACTTTCCAGAATATTAGCGGCATGCAAAGCTTTCATGGTCGTGACTTGTTTCCGGAAGTCCTTGGGCAAAATCCGGAGTATTCCTTTTCCCGCCACCGGACCGGTACTATCGCCGCCGGCATAAACCGTTATAAAAAGAGTAGAAGTATCGGACCACACATCAAAGCCTTTGTCGTCGAAAGCTTCTTTGTATCCGGTAAAATAGAATTCCCGGTTATTTAGGGTATGCAACTTCATGTTGTATATCATTTTTAATTTACCGGGGTCTTTTTCGTCTTTTACAAACAAATTAAATTTGCCTTCGCTGATGGTGAGGGGATGCGGCGATAAAGCCGGCGCCGTAACTGTACCCGCCATTTTGGCAGCATGCGCCTCGGTATTCAGCATTTTTTCCAAATCTTCCGCTACAATAGTCAGGGTAAAGGTAAAAGGCGATTGCTCATTTTTGCCCAGGGCATACGCTTTCTTAAAATCGGTTTTTTCTTCTGTGGCAAAATAGCCGGTCATGGTTTCGGTAAATTGCAAACCCAACGGTTTAATCGTTTTTTCCGATGGCGTTACCTCCGGAAAATCATAAGGAATGGTTTTGCCATAATCCCGGGCAATTATTTCGCAGGACCTTTCGGCCAGGGCCGATATGGTTAGCAACGGATTAACCCCTACCGACCGCGGAATAATCGCGCCATCGGTCACGTATAATCCCCGGTGTAAACCGGTGCCGGAGTCGCTCGAATATACCTGCCCAACATGGTTAACTACTCCTTTATCGGCATTATCACCCATCACGCAACCACCCAGCGGATGCACCGTCACCAAATCAAAATTCATGGCTTTATTCCACGATGGGTTAGTTATGTAAGTGCCACCCAGGGCTTTAGTTGCCTCTTTAAGTTTTTCGTTTACCGTTTTAAATATTTGCTGCCGGCCCACACCCGGCCAGTCTACCCGTATCCGGTCGCTGGCCAGGCTGAGTTTGCCCTGGCCGTCGTCGTGCGACATAACCAGGTAAGTAAGTGTGTTATTTAGGGCTCCTTCGTAAGCACCCAATATTTTGGTTTTAATTTTCCGGAGCTTTTCCATCGCAAAATCCTTTATGTTGGCATCCGTATCTTTGCCCAGTAATCGGGCTACCGTAATAAAAACACCGGGCAGAACCCCGGATAAGGCACCCGGAATAACCCCTTCTTCGATCACGTATCCATCTTCCAGTTTTTCTTTCTGGCGCATGTCTATAATACCGCCAATACAAGGGCCAACGGCTTCTACTTTGCCGCCGCTTTTATATTTGCCATACCCTACTCCGTTTATCACGTAATCGTTGTTAAAGCCAAAGCCCAGTACATCGCCGTTGCCGGTAAACCGGTGGCCCAGCAGGTTAGAAACCAGCAAGCCTTTTTGTTTAGATTTAAGCAATATTTCGGTACTCCCCAAACTGCCGGCACCCAGAATTACAATATTGGCTTTCAGGAACAGGAAAGGAGCTTTAAACTTTTCGCGACCGGCCTCCTGCAACCGGTAATAAATTGCCCACTGGTCATTTACTTTTTCCAGGTACTGTACCGCTACTTCCGTAAATATTTCGGCGCCGTGATTGCGGGCGTCGGGCAGGTAATTCATGAGCGTAGTGTTTTTAGCCCCGTAGTTGCAGCCGGTTACGCAATCGCCGCAGAGATCGCATTTGTGCTGTTCCACACCCACGTGGTTTATTTTATTCTCGAACGTAACGTTGATGGGCGCAAAAGCAAATTCTTCGTGCAGGGCCTTGGCCGCCACTTTCATGGCTTCTGTTTTAGGTAAAATTGGATAGCCGTTGCGGCCTTCCGGATAATATTCTGGTTTCAGCATTTCGCGGGCCCGCTGCACGCCTTGCGCTACCGAAGCCAAATCCTCCCGAATTTCGCGGGGCCACGCCTCATCGTCGAAAACTCTTTTATCGGGCTCGATACAAACGTTGGCATTAACGAGCGAAGTCCCACCCAGGCCGCAACCGACAAAAACGTTAATGTCTTTGTTTACATGAAATTCGTAAAGAGCAGTAGTAGAACCCAGGTGTTTGTGCGGCATATTTACCTGCATTTCGCGGGCGGCTTCTACCTGGTTGTCGGGGTAATCGCCGGGTTGGTATTCTTTGCCTCTTTCCAGCAGGCAAACGTTAAAACCGGCCCGGGCCAGCCGCGAAGCAGAAATACTGCCACCGTACCCGGAACCAATCACGACCACATCGTAAAATGGCTTTATTTCAGTTGGGGGTAAGGAAAGGTAAGCTTTGGCTTGCTTCTTCATATTTTTTGGATTTAACGGTAATTACCTGATCTACTAGTATTGTTTTTACTTCCCGGTTAGGGTTGTATATTTTTCCTGTTCTTTGCCATTTAGCCGTTTTTCTCACGCCGATCGGGTAAATGCGCAATGCATCCGCCGTGATATGCAGGCGCAGAAAGTTTTTGTAACCGGTCCATTTAATAGCCGAAAATGCTTCGTTGCTGTGAATGCCGAACCACAAATTGGTAAGCAGCAGGTAAATACTCATCACGAGGCAGCCGGTTATTCCCCCCACCACAAAAAGCAGCACCGATAAGGTTAATATTTTAAACAGCAGGTGAATATCGAGGGGGTAAGTAAAGCGGGAGAAGATCCAGATCAGCAGAAATCCGTTTAGGATGTGAATAATGCCGTGGGCCAGCCCAAACAACCACAAAAAGCGGGTATTGCTCGATTTGGTATCGGTAAATTTGGTTACCCCAAAAATTACTAACCCGATAAAAAAGACCATGAAAGGATTAATCAGGAGCAGGTAAAATAAATAATTCAGGTATTTAACCCACCCGGTCTGGCTCAGGGCAAAGTTACTTACCTCCGACATAAAGGTGTGCATGTTGTTTTTTGTGGCTTCCTGCAACAGCCAGGCAAACACCAGGTAAAAGGCCCCCATAAAGCCGGCAAACTGTAAGTTAAACCACGGGAAAGCCAAATTCCAGAAAGTCAGGTTGCGCGAACTTTTCCGGTCAGGGAAAGTGGTTTGGAGTTTAAAATCTCCTTCCCGCAGGTGCAGCTCTTCGGCTAAATTATGGGTTGGATGTAAAAAAGCGCCCCCGCCGCCCGAAGTAATTTTGTGTAAGGTTTTTTCCTCGTCGGCGAGGGCATAATGGGCGTAGTGGTGCAGGTCGCCGGCTATGGAAACCACCAGCTCAAAACCATTCTGGACAATATACCGTTGTTCAAAAAACTTCAGGTTATCATAAGATTTGTTTTGGTGGTAAGGGGTAAAAACCCAGCTTGGTTCGGCAGTACACAAAATAATCTTGTCTCCGGGCTGCATTTGCTTCGCAGCTATTTTATCAAAATATTGCAATTGGGGATAATCAATATCGGCTTCGAGTTGAATATCGATGCCCCACAGCCACCAGTTATGCGGCAGTTTTATGGCAAAATAGCTGCGGTGCTGCCGGGTAAGCCAGTTGCCAATGGTGCGACCCTGACAAAATATTTTAATAAAGTTGGATAGGCCATCGTACCAGTCGTGGTTTCCCGGAATGGCAAATAAATCGTGCTCCTTACCAGGTTTTTCTATCCGCAGATTTCTCTTTCTTAATTTTTGTCGCTCGCTTTGGTTCCGGCAGGCCGAATCGAAAGGACCCCGGAAGCGGTTTTTATAATCGTCGCGGGTTGCTACCGGATAAACCTGGTCACCGCCCAAAATCAGAATATCGCCTTTAAACGTTTCCTGGCCATCTACCACCCGCTCGTTTTCGGCCAGCAGGTTGGCCATGGTAAAGGTGGTGTGAAAGCCATCGCCGGTATCCGACATATAATCAATCCATATATCGTCCAGGTGGCTGTAATCGTAGGTGTCGGGTTTGGCCAGGCAGGCCTGAATTTCGCGTTTATCGGAGTAAGAGCCGAACATCGAAGAAATAACCG
>JAQBNV010000393.1 GCA_028288395.1 Adhaeribacter sp.
AAATTAATAGAGGATATGTTTCTGACCATCCGGTTTGAGCCGCTTTATGATTTTAACGATCCGCAACTGGAATTCTATAACTCGTTTTACCTGCGGTTTAATACCGATTTTTTTGTTGCGAAACCCAAGCGATAACTAAATTAGTGCTCGTTGTAGCCTAAAGAAGCACCCGGCTTAATATTTTCCTTTAACTATTATTTTGGTCTGGCAATAAGGTGTTGTATTCGGAGCGGGTGAGGCCGTAGTAATATACATCAATCAACTGGCGGGTATTATCCCGGAAATCCTGCCGGATCAAACCTTCCCGACGAAAACCGCAGCGCTCGGCCAATTCGGCACTGCGTTGATTTTGCAAGGCACACCGGAGGTATAATTTATTTACGCTCAATTGTTTAAAAGCAAACCTGATTAAGGCTTGCAACGCTTCTGTTCCGTAACCGTAGCCTTCGGCGGAGCCATCGAGGTAATACCCAATTTCGGCCTTGGGAATGGAATGATCAAAATTCTTCAGCGAAATATCCCCAATATATTTATCCGGGTTTTGGTGCCAAATGCCAAAAGCATAGACCTGGCCTAACTGCCAGTCGACGCGGAACCGCTTAATTAACCGCAAGGCTTCTTCGTACCGCTTGGTTACCAGTACCCGACTCGGGAAAGCGGGGGCTAAGCGGGTTTTGTTTTCCTGGATTAGGTTATGGAAAATCAGGGCATCCGGCTCCCGGTACGGGCGTAACCGGAGCCGGTCGGTGATTAGTTCGGTATCCTCTGCTATTTCGGTCATATTCGTGCCATGCGAATATTAATAATTTATCGCTATCCGCTTTTGCGCCACGCTTATTTTTTAGGGACAGAATAATCGTATTGCAGTGGACTGCCCAATGCTTTTTGGGTAACCATAACGTTGAGTACCCGGGCTGTTTCATTGAAATATTCCAGCCGGCGAATAAGCAACTCTTTCACCAGCACGGTGCCTTCGGGGGTTTTCATATAAGCCCGCTTATTGTTCAGGATGCTTTGCATGGCGCGGGAGGTATGGTCTTTCTGGTGCACATATAACTGGTGAAACTCGGCTACGGCGCTTAAATCATTTGCCTGAACGGTGAAATTTTCGCCGGTAGTACTTAAAACGGTACATAATATTTTTATTTCCAGGGGGAGGGAGGTCTGAAACGGAGTTCGCTGAATATCAATATCACTTCCCAAAATTTCCAGGATTATATTAAGGTTTTGTTCAAACCGTTCGTAAAGGGCGCTTGCTTCCATGCTTTTTTAAATCAAATAAAAAATAATAGGTAACCGAAATAAATACATTTATCCTCCCGGTAAAGTTAATTAAAAGGCATTTACTTTGTAAACAAAAATATCCCAAGGAGCCAGACACACCAAAGCCCGCTTAATAATTTATTAAACGGGCTTTGGCTGGTGGTAAATAAAACTAGAGTAAATCTTTGATAATACTATCTACGGTAATCCCTTCCGCTTCGGCCTTAAAATTCCGGACAATCCGGTGTCGTAAAATGGGATAAGCCACGGCCTGCACATCCTCAATGTCCGGCGAATATTTGCCGTTGAGCAAAGCATTGCATTTAGCGCCTACAATTAAATGCTGAGAAGCCCGCGGGCCAGCGCCCCACTCCAAATATTGCGTAGACTGGTTAGCTCCCATAGCGGTGTTCGGCCGGGTTTTGTGTACCAACCGTACCGCGTAATCAACTACGTTGTCTGCAACGGGCACCCGCCTTACCAGGTGCTGGTAAGCCATGATATCGTCGCCATGTAAAACGTTTTCGATTGCAAACCTCGAATCGGAAGTCGTGTTTTTAACAATCTGCAATTCCGATTCAAAGCTCGGGTAATCCAGGTTGATGTTAAACATAAAGCGATCCAACTGGGCTTCCGGCAGGGGATAGGTACCTTCCTGCTCAATAGGGTTTTGTGTAGCCAGAACAAAGAAAGGCCGTTGTAAATCGTAGCGCCGGCCTGCTACCGTAACCGAATATTCCTGCATCGATTCGAGCAAGGCGGCCTGGGTTTTAGGGGGCGTCCGGTTAATTTCATCGGCCAGAATAATATTGGCAAATACCGGACCTTTCACAAACTGGAAATTGCGGTTCTGGTCCATGGTTTCGGAACCTACAATATCCGAAGGCATGAGGTCAGGTGTAAACTGGATGCGGTTAAACGAAAGATCCAGCGACGATGCAATGGTTTGGATCAGCAGCGTTTTGGCTAGCCCTGGTACGCCTACCAGCAGGCAGTGACCTTGCGAGAAAATAGCTGTCAGCACCAGGCGTACTACTTCATCCTGCCCGATAATGATTTTTGAAATTTCTTTATTCAGGCCCAAGTAAGCCTGGTGCAGCGAATCGGCTGCTTCTATATCCGAATTAAATTTTCTCATGCGGCCTTAATAGAGATTGCCTTGCAAGATATCACATTTATTAAATTCTGGATCAATATCGATGAAAACCGTGTTTTTATTTTTTTCGAACCAATCCGCCAGGGTATTTCTTCTTTTCTCGTTTAGGGCATATGTCGCCAGTTTCTGGTAATCGTCTTTCAGGTTGGCCTGATGCGGAGGCGTATTAGATTTAAGATAAATAATGCGCATGGCCTGTTTGCCGTCTTCAGTCCGGTATTCCAGAGGTTTGGTAATGCTGCCTACCTTCATGGTATCGATAATAAAGAAGATAGAAGGATCTACCTGGTCCAGGGGAATAAACGAGCTACGATCGCGCGGGTTCATCATCAAGCCACCGTTATCTTTGGTTATTTTATCATCTGAAAAATCCTTGGCAGCTTTAGAAAAAGAAATGCTATCGCTTAGAATTCGGGTACGCAGTTTATTTAGTTCGGCGGCCGTGGCATCCAGGTCAATATCAGTGCTGGTGGGCTTTAACAGAATATGCCG
>JAQBNV010000408.1 GCA_028288395.1 Adhaeribacter sp.
CTATAGAAGCACACCATTCGTCGGTGTTCATCATGCTGTTGGAAAGAGGCTGGGGATTGCCACTGCTGAAATCGAGCCCGGCTTTATGGCCAAAGTACCAGATGTTAGCCTGCTTTTGGGCTGCTACTCCGGTAACAAATGAAATTAAAATGCTTAATACCAGGCAAAGTGTTTTCCACCTCATTTTACAAATTTAAACGGACTGGCTAAATAGTCAAGTTAAAAAAGATATTTATCCCTTAACAACGTCTGTCAGAATTAAGCCAATTTTTTAACCTTAATTTACCAGCAGCATTTATCAAAATTTGAATATTTTAAGAACCAATTGTAATAGAAACGCTAAATGCCTGCCTTTATTTAGTTAGAGCAGAAGAGAAATAACTGGTTTGTGAAATAGCTCCGTAAAATCTCTGCCTCAGTACCAATGAAAAAAGAATTGTATAATTCAAAGGGTATTTTTTTCTTTTCAACGGAATATGACCCGCGGCACAATTAGGTTTATAACCATTAGAAAGGCTATCAAACGTTCGACAACGTAGTAGCCGGGGCCACGCCTGCCTGGATAACTTGCAGGAATTTAGTTGCTCCCGCGTTTTAAATGAAAACAGTGCTGCGTCCGGACCCTGGGATTATGCCATATCTGGCTTAAAAAATAATGGATTCCGCAGGCCATTAAGATGGGTTTAAAATATTTCGGCCACGTGGTAACGCCCAATACCCTATAGATATGCACCGCAATGCTGCCGGGATATTTGCGATGCGGGTTTTCGGCGATTTGATAGATGCCAGAAACTGGTTAAGTGAAAGAAAGTAATATTTTAACTGACCGACTACCTCCCCTATCACTTATTATAGTGATAGAGGAGGCCAATTATTTTATAAAGAAGCTTCTTTCGACTTAACTAAATAAGTTAAAGTAGCTGCCTGGTGTCGTTCGGTTAGTATTTTATCGCCTTAAAAAGGCCGTTTAAGTAGACAATATATCCTATCTGATTTGCTTATAGCGTGTATCTTAAATTTAAATACAGGCCCCGACCACGGGTCGTATAGCCATTAATTTCAGAATAGCTGTTATTTAATAAATTTTCCAGACGCAGCCCGGCTATCAGATGCGGCGTAATCGTGAATCGGCCCGAGAAGTCAAATAAGGTATACTCGCCAACTTCTTTGGTACCGGTAGCGCCAAATGGCCCCAGATCAGCATCGTAAAAACTGTCTTTGCGGTTCCCGGCATAACGGGAATCCAACCGGAACGAAAGTTTCGGCAAGGGCAAATACGTGAGGCTGATATTGGCCGTATTGGGTCTTCTGACTAAACCCGCTATTTCCACCGCCTTATTATCTATAAACACACCGGTATTATAAAGTTGTACCTGGTTGCCGCCGGTCTGGGCCGCATTAATATCCGATGGTTTGACCGTTAACCGGCCCCTCACCAGGCTAAAGTTACCGGCCAGATAAAATTTAGCGCTGAGATTGGTTTTAACATCAAACTCAAAACCTCTATTTACCTGGCGGCTGAGGTTTAATGGCCGGTCGCCCCGGAAATCGACATAGGTAAGTGCGCTCACCGGCTTATCCGGTGCCCATAAATTTACGTACTCTATGCTGTTGGAAACCGAAGTTTTAAAATATGAGACGCCAAACGACAAGTTCTGAATTGATTGCTTAAAACCAATTTCGTAAGATTCAGATACTTCGGGTTTTAAATCCGGGTTGCCGCGGGTGAGGCCGGAGGTAAAGTTTTTATTTGGCGCAAAAAGATGGAAAAGCGATGGCGCGTTGTAACCGGTAGAAAGCGAGGCAAAAACTAATGTTTTAGGAGTAAGCTTATACGACGGGTTAATTTCGTAAGTAGTAAAATTGCCAAACTTACTGTGGGTGTTGTACCGGCTACCTAAAGCCAGGTTAAGGTTTTTTAAATGTTTACTTAGTAAGCCGCCGTTTAAGTCAACGTGGGCAAAAATATTCTTCGTAGTGGCTTTCAAGCCCAGCGTATCTAAATCCGAAGCCGACTCGTACGCCCCATAGGCTGAGTTAGAATAATAATAATTGCCCGCGTTCATGGTTTCGCGGTAATGGCCGAGCCCCACGACCGCGTTAAAAAGCGAAGTCGTAAAAGCTGCCTGCAATTCGTGGGTGCCCATACTGCCTTTACCGAAACTGCTGAAAAAAGTGTGGTCGCTGGTTCCCCGTTCATCTACCGACGAAGAATCGTCTACTACTTTGCGGTGCATGGTAGAGTAGCCGCCAATATAGCTTAAATTAAGTTTAGGGTTTAATTTGTAGCTAGCACCATATGTAAATAAATCGCGGTTAAAATCTAATACCGCATTGTCATCATCGGTGAAAGCACCTTTGTCCAGGTCGGTTTTAAAATTCGTATTTTTAAATGAGCCGTAAATATCTATTTTTTCGGTCCGGTACCCAATTTTACTTCCCAGGTCCAAACGTTTATAATTATCCTGATCGCGTTTATTGTAAATATTTTTAGCTCTAAGGGTATCCAGGGTCGCGTCCAGACCCTGGATATTCTGGTTATTTACCTGGGCGTTGGCGTACAAGCCATTTTTAAAGGAGTAATTCAAATCTAGATTTTGAGCAAAGACCGAAGTGCTTTTGCCGAAAGTGCCGCCTTTTATTTCGGCTATTCCGTTAAAGCCAGGCTTATTGTTTTTCTTCGTAATAATATTAACCACCCCACCAATAGCCGAAGAACCGTATAGCGTACTGTGGGAACCCCTTACAATTTCGATCCGGTCGATATTGGTTAAAGCTAATTCCGATAAATCCAGGGCATTATTTACCCCCGACGGGTCGGTAACCCGGATGCCATCTACCAGGATAACTGTTTGGCTGCTGCCGGCACCACGCATAAATATACTTTGGGTCATGCCTGGGTTTTGGCCCGTACCCACCACATAAATACCTTCCTGCTGCGAGAGCAACTCACCGGCGTTATTGTAAATAGAATTTTGAATTTGTTCGCTTGAAATAACCGTGACACTCCGGCCAATTTCCGAAACTGGTTTAGGTGCCCGGGTAGCCGTAAAGATAACTTCCGGCAATGGTTCTGTGCGGAGCGAGTCGGTTTGCTGCGCGTTAACTGAAATACAAATACATAAAATGGTACCCGTTGCTATCCAGGTTTGGATAGCCAAAATTTTCTTTTTCATTCTTAATTAATTGGAATATGATAAATTAATAATGCAGTGGAAGTAAAGAAAGGACGCAAAGGAGCTGATCAGGAACCTGGTGCAGTCTTGCTTTTTACCCGAAAGCATCACTTGTTTTTAAGTTGGCAGGTCTCCTGGCTCTCTTCGTTAGTTTGGCCTTCCCATCCTGGTTACAGAACAGTGGCTAAAGGAGTAAACTAACTTTTAAAAGAAGATTACAGTTGCGGGAACAGCCCAGGTATTACACCTGATTCCCTTTTAAGATTCGCCCAGCAGAGTGCCGGCTAAATCACCAAACTTGCGGCAAAGGTAGAGAATGAAAAGAACAGTACCAATAATTTAATTGGGCTCCTTCAGACAGGTTATTTAGCTGCATTTTTAAGAATATTACTGCTACTTGATTAAAGCCAGTGGTGCTTGACGGGTTACAAATCTGGTTCTTGATTAGACGGGATTTGGAATCTCGTCCAGCATTTTCTTTAATGTAAATTAGTGTTGAATAAAGGTGACCGCTTCTGATGCATAATTTTTAGCAATTATTACTTGCAATTCTGTAGAGGCCAAAGCTATAGGTAAATATATCGGCTTATAGCATGTGCTTCTGAGCTAATACAAATTTTATCGGCTTGAACCTAGATAAACCGCTACTGCTGGGAGCAACTTGTTTGCTGATTTAAGGTTTAGAATTATGCCCGAATAGAATTTATTTAGGTGCTAAATTAAAATTTGAAATATGTAATACCAGAACCAAATTCCTAAATTACGACCAACAAATAAAGATAGATGCCTTGATTACTTCCACCATAAACCCAATAGCTTATTTTTCCAGGTTCGTAAGGGCCTTGTTCATGCTGGTTTTACTCGTAACCATTACCGGCGGCCAGCCCAAACTGGTTAATCAGCCGCCGGGAACTGCCGCACAAGTTGCCAACACGGACTGGCATAATATTCTGAAGCTTAAAATCAAAGGTCAGGGTTGGCAGGGCTTGGAACATCCTTTCGACCGACTGCCCGTCAGCGTTAAAAAAGATATTACGGAAGCTGTTTGGAATTTAAGTCATAATTCGGCCGGGTTAAATGTACGCTTTACCTCCAACACCCAAAGTATCCGGATAAAATGGCAGGTTCGGTTTGATAACAACCTCAGTCATATGGCGGCTACCGCCGTAAAGGGTGTCGATTTATACATGAAAGGGCCAAAAGGCTGGCAGTGGGCCGGTGTGGGCAAACCGGGTAAAAAGTTGAACGACGAATTGCTGGTTTCAAACATGCCGGCCGGGCTCAAAGAATTTTTATTATACCTGCCGCTTTACGATGGCGTTGATTCGGTATTGGTGGGGGTGGAAAAAGGCGCCAGCTTTGAACCAGTGCCGGAAGAAAGTCAAAAGAAAATAATTTTTTACGGCACTTCCATTACCCAGGGCGCCTGCGCTACCCGGGCCGGTATGGCTTACCCAGCTATTATTGGCCGCAAACTAAACCGGGAAACCATTAACCTGGGATTTTCGGGTAACGGTAAACTGGACTTGCCCATTGCGCGGCTGCTCACCGAAGTAGATGCCAGCTTATACGTGCTGGATTGTCTGCCTAATTTAATGCCCGAAGATGTTATTCCCAAAACCGATGCTTTTGTAAAGGAGCTGCGGGAAAGACGGCCAAAAACGCCTATTCTGCTCGTGGAAAATATAAATTACGACCACGCCTGGGTGGATGCGCGGGTAGCGCAAATAGTAAAAGATAAAAATATTAACCTTCGGAAAGTTTTCCTAGACCTGAAAGCGGCCGGCATTAAAGATTTATATTACCTCGAAAATAAAAACCTGACCGGTACCGATGGCGAGAATACTGTAGACGGCGTGCATCTAACGGATTTAGGTTTTAGCCGATTGGCAAATCGCCTGGCGCAGGAAATTTCTAAAATAGAAAAGAAATATAAATAATATATTCTTTTACCATTTGGTAATCTAACCTTAATTAGCTTTCTCTAAGGTGATTAGCAATTAGTGAATATTTGTTTACTACCCGTTTGCCTTTATTAACTTACAGAAGAACGGTGACTTAAAGGAAGTACTTAGCAACCGGGCTGGTTTTCAAAACTGTCGGGGCTATTTGATTATATTTTTTCCAGCAATTTAGCGATGCCTTTCGCGGCGGTTTTCTGGAGTTGGTCATCCTGGCGGGGGATAATGGCACTGGCGGCTCCTTCCCAAACCAACGTGTTCTTTTCACGGTCCACTAAATCTACCGTTACGGTTCCTTCGCGGTAGCGGCCTACTTCTACTTCCTGGCTTTTCCAGGAGTAGCGGCGTTGCCCAATGTACCGGGGTGCCTCCCGGATAGTTGTTTCGCGGGTTTGTACTTTTTCGGAGGATACCACCCCAATATTTACGAGTAAATCGGGGTTGCTGGTATCCAGGGTCAAGCCTTTGGCTGTTAATTCCTGCTGAATGGCATTTTTTATGATTCCTATCCGGGTGTTAAAAGAAGCATCGGAACCACTGGGTTCGGCGGTAACTTCATAAAAATTAAAGGTTTCGTATTGGCTTAAGGCAAAGCCCGGCGCTGCTTCCGATTTTTTTACCCGCACGGCTGGCGTACAGGCTGCAAAACAAAACAGCGAGAGCATTAATATTTTCAGTATTTTCATCGTATTCCTTTCTGTTTACTAACTACAAACCAGTTTTACGGATTTACTATGCTTATACGCGGGTAACCACCATTTTATACGAAATCGTATAAAA
>JAQBNV010000041.1 GCA_028288395.1 Adhaeribacter sp.
GCGACCAATGCAACTGGTTTAACCGCTTATTCCGAATTATTCCGCCACAATATTATTACGGCCATGCCAACAGCCGACAGTCCGCCCGAAATAGAATATACAATCCGGCCGGACCCCGCTTTAAAGCGCAGTTTACCCTATATTATTACTTTCCGGGGCACCGGGGCTGCTACCACAACCGGTCCGCCGTCGCAAGATTATAATACTTCCAGTTCGCGGCAGCAGGATTTAACATTGGCAATTTATTTCCGGCCCGAGCGAACAACCGATCAGCAGGATGCCACCCAACCAGGCGAAATACCCATACCCGATGAAGAACCGGAACCCCAGGATAAATCCGATTCTCTGGCTTTTAACGTTTATCCAAATCCGGTTAGTTCTTATTTATATATTCAGAATAATCGCCATGTTCCGGCTACTTTATATTTATACAATACTCAAAACCAGCTTGTACTGACCCAGGTCCTAACTTTACAACAAACGATTATATCCCGGAGCAGCACGGTTACTGCGGGCATGTATTTTTATACCATTATCTCCGAAGGAGGAAAAATTGAGCAAACCGGAAGGCTCGTTCTACTTTAATTCATTTTTATGGTGATGCATATTCCTGCTACTGGCAAGCCGGTTTATTATTGATGGGTTGATTATGCACCGAAATTTCACCACTACACTTAGCTCTTAAATCTGTTCTAACTGCGCCAACGCCTCTTCTACGGTATGCACGGGCAGCTGGCAAGCTTTGTTGTAGCAGACATAGATGGTGGTTTGGCCGTTCTGGGGTTCGCGGTCCTGGAGCAGGGGCAAATCACTGTCGGTGGTGGTGCCAACCAGTACGGCGTTGGGCAGAAAATGCCGGCTCAGTTCCTGGCGAACGGTATCGGCTTGGGGGCCAACCAGGGCAATTTCGGCGGTAGGCTTGAGCTTCAGGGAATAAAGCGAGGCCCAGTTGGCCAGGTGCGAAGGCTCCTTTACCACCAGCGGTTTTACTTTGGCCAGCATGGTATCCGACAGTTCGAGGTAGCGGGGCTGATCGAAGAGCAGGCTTAAAAAATGCAGGTTGGTAGCCATGACCGAATTAGAAGCCGGAATAACATTGTCCATTATTTCTTTTTTGCGGGCAATTAATTTTTCGCTCGTCTGATCGGTAAAGAAAAATAATGCTTCGGTTTCGTCGTAAAAATTTCGAATTACATAATCGGTTAATTTTTTGGCCTCGGTCAGCCAGTTTTCTTCGAACGTAATTTCGTAAAGGGTAATCAGGGCTTTAATCAGCAGGGCATAATCTTCCAGAAAGCCCGGAATGGTGGCTTTGCCGTTTTTATAGTTGTGGAACAGGTGTTCGCCCTGGCGCAGGTGCTGCAGCAGGAAGCCAGCGTTGTGTAAAGCCAAATCCAGAAAAGCCTGGTCGCCAAATACGCGGTAGGCATCGGCCAGCCCCTTTAGCATTAAAGCATTCCAAGAAAGCAATATTTTGTCGTCGAGGCCGGGCCGTACCCGGTTTTCCCGCACGGCCATTATTTTGGCTTTCCAGCCGGCAACCTTGTGTTTTAGCTCTGCCAGGTCCTGGTTATGGTTGCGGGCAAACTCTTCGTCGCTGGTTTTGCGGTGCAATATATTTACACCGTGTTCCCAGTTACCCTCATTGGTTATATTGTAATATTGATAAAATAAGGTTTCTTCCCGACCTAGAATTTCCTGCAGTTCTTCTTTTTTAAAAACGTAAAACTTGCCTTCTTCGCCTTCGCTATCGGCATCCAGCGACGAATAAAAGCCACCTTCGGGGCTCATGAGCTCGCGCTGCACAAAGCCAATGGTTTCGTAAACCACCTCCTTAAACAACGGGTTCTGGGTAACGGCATAGGCTTCGGCGTAGAGGCTAACCAACTGGCCGTTGTCGTAGAGCATTTTTTCGAAGTGGGGCACCAGCCAGTCGGCATCTACCGAGTAACGGGCAAAACCGCCGCCGGCCTGATCGTAAATGCCGCCGTAAGCCATTTCCTGCAGCGTAAGCACGGTCTGGTCTAAAGCCGCTGCTTGTTCTGTATGGTGGTAGTAACGCAACAGGAAAGCGTAATTAACCGGCATCGGGAATTTAGGAGCCTGGCCTAAGCCGCCCCGTACTTTATCAAAGCGCCCGCTTAAATTCGCAAACAACTGCCTAAAATCGGCTTCGTTAAAATCAGCGGCACTTTCTTTTAAACCATATTTTTGCAGCTCGCTCAGGTTCAGGTGCTCGGCAAACTGCTCCGCCGAATTATTTAGTTCGTCGTGGTGGTTGCGGTAGGCCTCCGCAATATTCTGCAATATTTTTACCCATTGCTGGGGCGGGAAGTACGTGCCGCCGTAAAACGGCTTGGCCGCCGAATTAAGAAAAACATTCAGGGGCCAGCCACCCTGTACGCCCATGGCGTGTACTGCATCCATGTAAATCTGGTCCACATCGGGCCGCTCTTCCCGGTCTACTTTAATACAGACGAAATGCTCGTTCATCACCTCGGCTATGCGCTCTTCCTCGAACGACTGGTGTTCCATTACGTGGCACCAGTGGCAGGCGGCGTAGCCAATACTTACCAGAATGGGTTTGTTTTCGGTGCGGGCTTTGTTTAAAGCTTCCTCGCCCCAGGGGAACCAATCTACGGGGTTATAGGCGTGCTGCAATAAATACGGGCTGGATTCCTGGATAAGCCGGTTTGCTTTTTTCATCGTTTTTTGTTTTGGGTCGGGTTCTGGGGTTCCGATATTGGGCAATAGCTTACTTACATACGCAAATCAGGCCCGGAAGCTTAAATAATCAGCTTATTTTTAACGAATTGTATTTCGGAGGAGCAATCAATTTGCTGGTTTAGATTTTGGAGTTGGGTTAATAATTTTTGCAGGAATTTCTGGTGGGCAGCCGATTCGGGCTGAAAAGGGTGGTGCGCCAGTGACTGCCGTACTTTATCCCACTGCGCGGCAAAATCCAGGAAGTTCTGGTCGAAATAAGCCTCACTAAATTTCTGCCAGATATAATCTTCGGCTACCTCGGTGGGGTGCAGCATATCGGCTTTGTAAAAGCGGTAATCGCGCAAATCATCCAGCATCAGTTCATAAGCCGGAAAATATTGCACCCCGGCAAACCGCTCCGTTAGTTCGTGGCAGGCCACCCGCAAAACCGATTTGCTCACGCTATTCAGTTCCAGGGTTTCTTTCAGGTGGCGCACCGGGCTTACGGTAAGCAAAATAGTAATATTCGGTTTTATCCCTTGCAGGTTCTGGTAAAGCTGCGCGAAAGCTTCGGTAATATTGCCAGTGGAAATTAACTTTTTCTCGAATTGCTGCTGCGGTACTTTGTGGCAATTGGCCACCAGGGTATTACTGGCTTTGTGAATATAGCCCACCGCGGTGCCCAACGTTAGAATAAGTAAATCTGTATTTTTTAAGAAAGCCTGCGTTTGTAGCAGTTGGGCACCAATATTAGCTATTAATATTTCGCGTGAAGGCGCGGCAAAAGAGGAGTGGAGGTCATAGGCATACCAAAGCCCGTCCCGCTCCAGCAACTCACCGCTAAATTCCGGTTCTGGCTGTAGCGCCGCGTTTAATAATTTAAAAAGCGACACTGGGTTAAAAATGGTGCCAAACGGATTGACAAGACCAGCTACTTTATAACTGGCCAATTTATCTCCCATAACCTCAGCAAAGCAGGAACCGGTCGTAAGAACCCGCGATTGCAAGGTTAATTTTGGCTGTGCTGGGGCAATATATAATTCGGTGCGAAAGGCATTTTTCTTTTCCATGGTTAAAGCTTTGCGTTGCGGCCCCAAAGAACCAGTTTTTCAAAATTAGAAACGAATAGCTATTAACCTTAATTAAATTTAATCCTTTAGGGTATAATGGCTCCATTTAGAAGTAACGGAGGAAGCTTGGTCTTATCTGCTCAATTTGTAAAAATGGCAATATTTTTAAAGCTGCGGGTAAATATTAAGCCACGAGAGCGGAAAGATTTATAAAAGTTTATTCAGAAACATCGTCTAAAGTCATTTATTTAAGGACAAATGAAAATTGATTGGACCCGGCATGTAAAGTTAAATTGGGACCAAACCATTTTATAAGTTTAAGCTGTACTTACCGGAAAAATAACTCGGATCAGCAAGAAAAAATTTAGAAATTTAGTTATTTCTTTAAGAGTCCGGTGTTAAGTCAATTCGTCTAATTCGCCTAAATAATATAACTTCTAAGTGCGCTAAGAATATATGACAACAACTAATTATTATAATGTATTTATTCAGGTTGCCGAAGATTGTCCGGTGGAGAAGGCCGCAATTCCGGCCCCAAGAGGAACAGACAAAACAGCGGCCGTTTTGCAATTTGAATTGATCCGGAACAATCCCTATAAATATACTTCGGACGATGTCCTTTTTCGGGTTTACGCAGAAAAAAACAACCTGAATGGTGATTCCCTGGAAAAAGCGCTAGCAGCCTTTTTCTCGAAAGGGCAGGCATGTTTTCGTGCTTCGCCGTTAGCCAAACGCTATGGGTGGGGTGTTCATAGCGATGCTGAAGGGAAAATAGCCATTTACCCGTTGGAGTCGGAAGAATATGCCCGGCTTTCGCAGGACAAAAATTTAAAACTTATTAAAGCGATGCGTTCCAAACGGGT
>JAQBNV010000456.1 GCA_028288395.1 Adhaeribacter sp.
GGGCATAATCCTGCTTCACTTGCGTATATTCCGGTTCCCAGGACGCCTCGCCGCTTTCGGGTTGCCGCAGTACCGGTTCAAAGGCCTGTAGGAAAAAATCAAACTTCTTTACTGAGGCCACTACTTAGCTTTCAGCGGTTTTACTCGCGCCAAAGGGCGGATAAAAAAGTTCTTTTTCTTTCGCGTTTATCCAGCAAACCAGTTGCAGCGCCTGGTCGGCGGCCGGGTGGTCGAGGTTTAACTCCCGGAAATCGCCGATGACAGCCATATGGCGCAAAACAGGTTCGTAAGCCAAAGCCAGCTGCGGGTTAAGTAAAGCCCAAACCCCCACAAAGCCATCAATATCAAAATGGTTAGCGGTTACATATTCAAAATCGAGGTTAAAACCGGGCGTGCGCAGGGCATTCAGCACAATATCGGCACTGGTATCGCCTTGCACTTCGGCCGGCGTAGGTGCTCCCCGCCAATGCGCCAACACCAGGCCATTCGGATGCAGGCTATCCACCACAATGGCTTTCTGGTGTTTTACCTGCGTAAAAGGCAGAAATTTTCGATGCATGCCTGGAGAAGTTATGAGCAAAAAGAAGCTAATTATCCGGCAAGATATTCAGAAAAAATAACCTGCCCGCCTCTTTTGCTTACGGTGAGCATTAATTAATTTATAAATCTAATAACGCAAAGCACAAAAAATATTACCTAAGGCGTATAATTAAAATATTATATTGAGCTTAGTGTCGTTTGCCCCGGCGGTTCTTCAGTACATCTATATTTTTGTTGCGAATCCAGCGGAGGTATTTTTGCAAGGCTTCGGCACGCTGCAAAGCGTTGATGCTGCTGAAATGGCGGGCTAGTTCCTGGTTTGTAAAGTTAAGATGAATGGTGGTGTGGCAGGGCTGGCATAAGTCTACGGTATCGGAATACTTGCCGCCTTCCTCCCGGGGTAACAAATGGTGTTTCGTTACAAAACTAACCTGCCGGTTGCAAAGCGCGCACTTCGCCGCCTCCTGCCCTTTCTTTCCCATCTTAAGTAGGTGATAAGTTTTAAGTTATAGGTTGTACGTTATATTGCTTTCATCTTCAGAAGTTTAGACTAAGAAGAGGTTATACTTGATTCTATTCGGCTCCTTAAAGCAAACTTAAATAAAGCTTTTCTGTTTTGGCTAAACAAACCGGCTTCACTGCTGCCAGGCATTTATCTGATTCTGGTAAATTTATACGTAGCTTTGCCGGCAATAAACAAACCCAGCAGAGCCAAAACCGCTTTTAATTAAAAAATTCATATGTCTTCTCTAAATAATAGCCGGCCTTTCCCCTCCAACGAGGAGGATGCGATAGTACCCAAAAAAATAATCCGGGAAGGCTGGTTGTTGCTTATCCTGGCGGCCATCCAGTTTACCCACATCATGGATTTTGTAATTATGATGCCATTGGGTCCGCAATTGATGCGCATATTTAGTATATCCCCGAAAGAATTCGGTTTCCTGGTTTCGGCCTATACCTTTAGCGCCGCTATTTCGGGCTTTATCAGTACGCTGTTTATAGATAAGTTCGACCGCCGAAACGCTTTGATGAGCTTATACCTGGGATTTATTCTGGGTACTTTTTGCTGCGCGATTGCGCCTAATTATGAGCTGCTACTCGTTGCCCGGGTAGTGGCCGGCGCTTTTGGCGGCGTTATCGGGGCCCTGGTTTTTGCCATTATCGGCGATGCCATTCCGGAGCACCGGCGGGGTTCGGCTACCGGCAAAGTGATGTCTGCTTTCTCGGTAGCCTCTATCGCGGGTATACCGGTTGGGTTGTACCTGGCCAGCCAGCTAAACTGGCACGCGCCTTTCTTTTTACTTACCGGCTTAAGTTTTCTGGTACTGATAGTGGCTTTCCTGGTATTACCGCCCATGAAAGGGCACCTGACCAACGCTGTTAAAAGTAATCCCTTAGCCGTAGTGGGCGAAATCCTGCGAAATAAAAATTTACTTTGGGCCCTTACGCTTATGGTGATGCTTACCCTGGCCGGCTTTACGGTGGTGCCTTTTATCAGCCCTTACCTCGTTTCAAACGTGGGTTTTGCCGAAGCAGAATTGGCTTATATGTATATGTTTGGCGGACTGGCTACTGTGGTTACCTCTCAGATTACGGGCCGCCTGGCCGATAAATACGGGAAGCAACGCGTATTTATTTATACCGCTATTTTTTCAATTATTCCGATTTTACTCCTGACCAACCTGAAACCAGCACCACATTTTCTCATTTTGCTGGTGACCACTACTTTTTTTATAGGCTTTGGGGCGCGTTTTGTGCCGGCCGTTACCCTTATCACCTCCAGTGTAACCCCTAAGCTGCGCGGTAGCTTTATGAGCTTTAACTCTTCTATCCAGCAGCTAGCCTCCGGGTCAGCGGCTTTTCTGTCAGGACTGATTATTCAGAAAACGGCCAACGGCACTTTGGTACATTTCAATACCATTGGCATTATAGCTTCAGTTGCGACGCTGCTTTGCATCTATATAATTCGGCAGTTAAAAGTAGTAAGTTAATAAACCGGTAAAAATTGGTTCAAAAACGAAAACAGGAAATCACGTAAAAGCGATTGGCTGCACCAGTTAGCCCGGTCTTAAACTACTTTATACCGGCAGCCCTAAAATAAAAACAGGAAATCGGGGTTAAGAAATCAAGGTACTGCGCTTGATTGGCTTGGGGCTCCTGGCATTAAACTTGCTCAATAGACCCGATACCGTCAGGCCTAACCAACCGGGAATATTACGTATAAACCATTTTGTCAATTTAAATTTATGCGGTGAACTGCCGCCGCCCTTGCTATATTCTATGAAAAAATATTCTTTTCTGCTGGTTGTTCTGCTGCTTACCGTATATTCTGCTTCGGCCCAAAAATACCGCACTACGCTGGGGGCCCGGCTTGGTCGTAATGATTTTGGCATTTCGCTGCAACAGAAAGTAATGGATGAGGTAACCCTGCAGGGAATAGTAGGACTGGGTGGCCGCGAAGTAGATGGCACTCTTTTAGTAGAAAAGCATTTTCCTATTTTGGGCAAAGCCTTCAATTACTACGTAGGTGCCGGGGCCCACATAGGCAGCTTAAAAGATTACGGCGCCTTTTACGGGGCCGATGTTATACTGGGCACGGAACTGAAACTGCCCTTATTCCCGATGGTGGTGTCGCTGGATATAAAGCCAGCCATCCACGCCAGCCATTCCGACTGGTTTTCGTTTGACGGAGGCTTTACCCTGCGCTACATTCTGGTAAAAGAAAAGGTAGAGAAGAAACGGTTTGGCATTTTTGGCGGCGGTAACAAGGACAATGACCGGGACCGGCGACGGAATAAAAACAGGAAAGAAGAACCAAAACGCCGTTTGTTCGGATTGTAATAAACCAGCTGAACAACTTTCCGAATGAGGCATCGTTGAATAAAATCAATTTTGACGGATTAAAACAAAAAATAAATAAACCCTAATTATTATGCAGGACGAACGCACCATTGAAAGTTTGCTCGATACGCAACAAAAGAAGTTGGCCTTTTTTCAGAATCTGATTTTAGTAGCTGCCGCCGATGGCGTTTTGGAAAACGACGAAAGCCGGTTTTTGCTGGAAATCGGTAATAAATTAAATCTGACGCCGGAAGAAGTAATGCCCATTGCCGACAACCTGCATCTGCTGTCTTTTATTATACCGGCCGAAGGGTTACAGAAAACCATGGAGCTGCAAACGCTGGTGCAAATGATGCTGGAAGATGGCAAAATTCACGATCGGGAATATTCACTGTGCCAGGAGTACGCCCACCGCATCGGTTTTGCCAAAAGTATTCTGGACGACATGATAAAACAACTATCGGGAAATAAAACAGCTATCCGGTAGCCCGATACAGTGGTTAAAAACCTTTAAGCACCTTTCGTAAACCTTGGTGCCGACAGCCACCGAACTTGTACGAGATAGCCGCTGCACAACCATAAAACAATGTGCTACAATAAATAAAGGCCCTTTGCCCATACTGATGCGGGCAAAGGGCCTTTATTTATTAAAAATTTAGGTTTGCAATTTTCACCCTTAACCAGCGGGCAAAATAAAAGCACGCTTAAGCGTGCTTTTATTCTAAATGTGAACACACAAACAAAAAACTACTTATTCTCTTTTTTTAACCTCTTTAAATTTGTTTAGGGTTAATCAATATTTTGCTGCCTCAATGGCTATAAAATCTTTCTGCTATATCGCCTAATCTTTATTATCTTAGGCAATAAATTCGTAATTCTTCAGATACAACCGGCCTTCGATGGTCAGTTTAACCAAGAGTTTATCGTTTAATACTTTTGCTTCAATCCAGCTTTGTTTTAAAAGGAAACGGGTGAATTCTACGAGTTGTACCCACTTTTTATTTTCCAGGCCAGGTAGTTCTGAAATATTATGAAATTTTTCCGGCTCGCAGTTGAGCATGTTCAGCACAATCTGGGTCAGGGTAAATACTTCTTCGGGCGCGACCTGCTGGATACCCCAGGTATTTATAGCTGCATTAAACGTATTCTGTACTTCGTAACGATAATAGGTGCGCAGATAACCGCGTTCTGCTAATTCCAAACCGATAACATCGCTCTGATGTTGTTCGCCCATAGAATCCAGGTAACCAGAAATATCCCACAGGTGACCGGGTTTTTCTTGCTCATTGATATAAAGCCAGGCCAACGTTTTGTTTAAGATTTCAGACGTGTTCATGAATTAGCAGATTTTATTAAGACAAACTTACAATCAACTTAGCCCAATAAAAAGGACAGTGTGGGCTCATTTGTAACATGACATTTAGGGAATATTTTTTTTTAAATATTGCCTTTTATGCGTTATGAGTGGAATTTATTTACGTGATACTGCACAATACTATAAGCATCTGTAACAAACCGTTTTTTACAAAATTATTATTTTTAGTATATCTGACGCCCAAAAAGCTGCTTATTAAGAAATAGTACAAAAAAAGCCGGTTGCTTTCCGCTTTAGAAAGCAACCGGATTTCCTTTTTTTGTTATAAATCCAGAAGCTTATAACGCGCTGTAAAGCCAAGCCTGCAGGAGTTCTTTCTGCTTTTCGGTGGCCGCCGGGTCGCGGCGCAGCAAATACCTCGCTTCTACCGGAATTTGGGTTAACGACCCTTTTAACTTTTTGGTAACTACTATTCCATTAGGGTCTTTGCGTTCTACCGTAACTTCCAGATTAGCGCCCGGGGGGGCATTTGTAACTTGCTGCGCAACCAAAGCCGTAGCATTG
>JAQBNV010000481.1 GCA_028288395.1 Adhaeribacter sp.
CTGGCCGATGGATTTAGCAGCGCCGACCTGAACCAGGCCTTCTTCCGGGAAGGTATAATTTTATCGGAACTGACCTTACGCCAGAAAAGCCTTGAATCGCAGTTCCTGAATATTATCAATGAGCAAAACACCACCCCGGCATGACCAACTTACTTCGCTTAGAACTCCGCAAATTGCTGCCATACCGTACCTTTTGGATAATCCTGCTCCTTTACAGCGTATTCCTTTTCTTATTTACTTATGCCAGCAGCACTGTTACCATCAACGGCCAGCAGTCAGGTAGCCAGATTTACCAGTTTCCCGGCATCTGGTTAAAACTCTCTTATGTAGCAGGATATTTTAACCTCCTGCTGGGCATCCTGCTCATTATTTTAATTACCGACGAATATTCTTTCCGTACGTTCCGGCAGCACGTAATCGATGGTTTATTCCGCCGCGACTTGGTGGGGGGTAAATACCTGGTAATTATGCTAGTGGGCTTGGTTGCTACCGCTGTACTGGCTTTAATTGCTTTAATTTTTGGAATAATCCACACCCCGGAGATTTCACCGGCCAAAATATTTCCGGGTGCGATGCATTTAATTTATTACCTGGTGCAAGCCATCGGGTACATGAGCATCGCCGCCTTTTTAGGCTTTCTTATCCGTAAAAACGGGCTGGCAATTATTTCTTTTTTGCTTTATACCAAAGTAGTAGAGCCGCTGATCCATTGGCGGTTGGAGGATAACCTGGATAAATATTTTCCAATGAAAGTATTCAGCAGTTTAACCCCCATGCCGGGTCAGGAAATATTAGATGCTTTAACCGGACCGACCCTGGTACTCAGCCCATCGCAAGCCATTTTACCAGCGCTACTTTATATTGGCTTTTTTTACGCCCTCACCTTATTTAGTCTGAAAATCAGGAATTTATAAAATATTCAAAGCTGATAAACCACCATCAATCAAACATTTATAAAGACAAAAAAACAGGTTGAGTTATTCCCGGAGGGAATTTTCTGGTTAAAAACCATTATCCGCAACGAACCCATTTGGTTTGCTTACCTGAATGATTGCCTTTACAGAAGATATTTTTGGAAGTGCTTGGAATGCTGCAGAAGGACGGGAGATCTGGCCTTTTAAGAATGGCATCTGGTTTAAGCCATTCGGTATATAATATTATGTGCAGAATATAAAAGCCCGAAGCCCGGATACTACCGGCCCCGGGCTTTTATATTTAGTTTTTCAGTTTCTCGGCTATAGTCCTACCTAAAGTTTAGTTTCCGAAAATCAAGATATAGAAATGTAGATTATGGCAGCTGGTTAAAATGACCTACTATCCGGACTAAGTCGCGGGCGTTGTCGTATTCCAGGTTATTTCTTTTCACAAATTCTTTCATCACTTTGGCTTTATTGCCAAATAAATCTTCCAGGTCTCTTTTGGGATTGCGCAGGGAAATAATTGCGCCTTTGGGGTTATAAATATAAAACAAATCCTGTACTACCGTTTGCTGGCGCAAATGGCCGTAGCCATAGGGGTCGTAATAACGGCCGTAGCCCGAGCCCGCATACATGGGGGAGTAATTCAGGTTACGGCTCGATAATACTTCGCGTTTTACCAGACTGTAATTTCCTTCGGTAAGTAATTCGAAAAAAGCCGGGGCTTTGTAATCCGAATAGTCGTTGCCCCGGTTCCACATATATGGTTTAAAGGTTTGGCGAAAACGCCCGCGTTCGTCGGTAACGGTAAAGCTGCTGACGTTAACGGGCGCGTAAGCCTGTATCGAGCCATCCGCCAGGGTCACCCGGATAATATCTTCTGTCCGGTGGTACGTGACAGGTCCCGAAAGGGTATCACCACTGGTCAAAACAATCCGGCCCTTGGGCCATTCCTGGACATCAACCTGCTGGGCAACAGCAGGTAAGAAAGCGGCCAATGCCAAAGCAACTACTAAAACCAGCCGGAAGCAAGAAGGGTGCAGCATACATTATTCTTTTAAAATATCATGGCCGAGTTTATCGCGTTTGGTTGTCAGGTATCTTCTGTTATGCTCATTAGGAAATATTTCGATAGGCACATTCTCCACCACTACCAAGCCATAGCCTATTAATCCTGTACGTTTTTTCGGATTATTGGATACAAGGCGCATCTTGGTTACACCCAAATCCCTAAGTATTTGAGCACCAACGCCATAATCCCGTTCATCCATACCAAAACCCAACTCCAGGTTCGCCTCTACGGTATCACGTCCCTGTTCCTGTAATTTATATGCTTTTAATTTATTAATCAAGCCAATGCCGCGGCCTTCCTGGTTCATATACACAATTACGCCTTTGCCTTCCCGATCTATCATTTCCATGGCTTTGTGCAGTTGCGGTCCGCAATCGCAGCGGCACGAACCAAAAATATCGCCGGTAACACACGAAGAATGCACCCGCACCAGGATTGGTTCGTCTTCGGTCCAGGTACCTTTTACCAAGGCCAGGTGCTTGGCACCGTTGCTGCGCTGGGTAAAGGCATATAAATCAAAATTACCGAACTCGGTTGGCATTTCTACCGCAATTTCGCGGGTAATCAGGCTTTCGGCCAACAACCGGAATTTAATCAGGTCTTTAATGGTAATGAGTTTCAGATCGAACCGCTTGGCAACCAGTTCTAAATCGGGCAGCCGGGCCATGGAGCCGTCCTCATTCATAATTTCGACCAGTACGCCGGCCGGTTCAAAACCCGCCAGGCGAGCCAAATCAACGGCGGCTTCGGTGTGGCCGGCCCGGCGCAACACCCCTTCTTTGCGGGCGCGGAGCGGGAAAATATGGCCCGGTCGGCCCAGCGAATGAGGATCGGTAGCGGGATCGACCAGGGCCAGAATGGTTTTGGCGCGGTCGCTGGCCGATATACCGGTGGTGCAGCCGTGGCCTAATAAATCAACCGAAACGGTAAAAGCAGTTTCGTGCAACGCGGTGTTGCGGCCTACCATCGGCTGCAAGCCTAATTCGTCGCAGCGATCTTCCAGCAAGGGCACACAAATAAGGCCCCGGCCGTGGGTAGCCATAAAATTTACAATTTCGGGGGTTATGGTACGGGCGGCACAAATAAAATCGCCTTCATTTTCGCGATCATCGTCGTCTACCACTATTACTATTTTGCCAGCCTTTATATCGGCAATGGCATCTTCTATTTTATCAAACATGGGTGTACAGTTCTTTAATCTGAGCAATGCTAACTGCTTTTGATATAACAAAGGTAAGGAAATATAAGTTTTAAGAAAGCGCCGTTCCCATTCCGGTGCAAAGGCTTATCCGGTTCTTCATTTGCGTGGCAAATAGATACCTGTCGAAAAAATTTGCGGTAGCCCTGGCTTAACCAAAATTTGAAATATTACCTTGCTACGAGTCACCGGAAATATTTGGAGTTAAACAGGCAAGTTTCTAGCAACAATCGTATATCGGGACAAAAAAGGCAGTTCTAAATATTACCGGGCCACCACCACGCCCAACTGCACCGCAATTTCTTTTTCGTATTTCTTAAGCGTACCGTGGATTACCAGGTGTTGGTCAATGGCAGCGGGGTCTTTTACCTGCTGCATGGTTTCCATGTTATCCCGGATCATTTGCTGTATATTGCGCCACTTCAGGCGGAGGACGGCCGTATCGGCGGCGAACTGCAGCATGTCGGTTTCGCGGGGCACAAATATCTGGTGGGTTTCCCAGTTCTCGCTTAATTCAAATTTATCGGTTAACAACTGGATGGCTTCCTGCCGGATTTCACTATCGGGATAATTGATAAAAAAATCGGGAGGGATGAGTGGCGCCTGTTTTACCTCTTCCTGAAAAAGGTTAAGAAACCTGATATGAATAGGGATTTTAAACTCAACGTCTTCCAGTTGTTCGAGCAGGTACGGTACAAAGGGCAACCCTTCCGGTAACTGATGGGCGGAATAATTCAGGAGCAGCCGCATAATTTCGCGCTCGTGGTGCAGCATAATAGCATCGTCGGCGGCTACTTTGTCTTCGGGTTGGGGCGTAAGTCCGGGCGCGGGCGCACTATCGGGAAAGGCCGGAGCAACGGGTTTTTGCCGCTCCTGCTTCATCAGTTTATTGTACTCGGTGAGTAACACCTGCTCTTCGATACCGAAGATAACACTGCAACGTTGCAGAAAAACGGCCCTTTTGATAGAATCCGGTATTTTGGCAATGCTGGTAATAATTTCCCGGATGGCTTCGGCTTTTTTAACCGGGTTGTGTTCGGCCTCCTGACTCAGCAGCTCGGTTTTAAAAGAAATAAAATCTTTGGCGTTGGCGTCTATATAGGTTTTAAAGGCCGTATCTCCTACTTTCCGGATGTAGCTGTCAGGGTCTTCTTTATCCGGAAACAGTACCACCATTACGTTCAGGCCACCTTCCAGAATTAAATCGATGCCGCGCAACGAGGCTTTGATACCCGCCGGGTCGCCATCGTAGAGCACCGTAATATTTTTGGTATAGCGCCCGATGAGTTTAATCTGGCCTTCGGTAAGCGAAGTACCCGAGGAGGCAACAACATTATCAATACCTCCCTGGCTCAGCGACAACACATCCAGGTAACCTTCTACCAGGTAGCACAGGTCCTGGCTCCGGATGGCCTGTTTGGCCTGGTAAAGCCCGTACAGCACATCGCTTTTGTGGTATATTTCGGATTCCGGCGAGTTGACGTACTTGGGCGTTTTGTCATTTGACTTCAGTGTGCGCCCGCCAAAGCCCACAACCCGTCCTGATAAATTATGAATCGGGAACATGACGCGCGCCCGGAAACGGTCGTATTTTTTATCTTCTTTTACAATGGTGAGGCCGGTACTTTCCAGAAACTCCAGCGTAAAGCCCTGCGCCAGTGCTTTGGCTGTTAGTCCGTCCCAGGACTCCAGGCTATATCCCAATTCAAACTTCTGGATGGTAGGTAAGCTCAGGCCGCGGTCTTTGAAGTACGGGAGGCCAATGCTTTTGCCCTGCTCGTGGTTCAGCAGGATATCCTGGAAATAATTTCTGGCAAAATCCGAAATAATATACTGGCTTTCGCGCGCGCTCTGGGCCTGGTTCAGTTCGGGCGAAATTTCTTCTTCTACCTCAATGGCGTATTTCCGGGCCAGGTACCGCAAGGCTTCAACGTAACCGATGCCCTCCACATCCATGATAAACTGCACCGAGTTACCTGCCTTGCCACAACCAAAACACTTATAAATACCCTTGGCCGGCGATACCGAAAACGAAGGTGATTTTTCGTGGTGAAACGGACAGGGCGCCCACATGTTCTGTCCTTTTTTCTTCAGGGTCACAAAATCCCCCACCACCTCTACAATATCGGCTTGCTGAATAATCTGGTCGACAGTTTCTTTGGGAATGCGGGACATGCGGCTGGGGTAAAGTTTGCGATTGCAAGTTACAGGTTGCCGGTTATAAGTTAAAGCTTTGGTTTATTTTTAAGTTGCCCCGGCAGGCTGTGCCTAAACCAAGCTGGTGCAGCAGCAGGAAATATTCGAACGCTTTCATTTTTTAAAGGCGGAGGAAAACCATTATTTCCTTCAAATTAATCAGGATTTAGAGGCAGTGCTACTTCAAAATAATTATTTGAATATTATCGGATTACAACTCCAGGCTGTACTGGGCGAGATTACAAAATTTTGCCCAGCCCTTCTGAAAACTAAATTGGTATAGCAGCAGCTTTAGAAAACAATCGGCTAATTGTAAAATAGCATCCTGGCCCGACACTGCTAAAACTCTTAATGCCCGGATGGGCAATATTTTCCCGGCACCGGTCCAATCCATTGCCTTTTGGTGTCATTAACCCCAGCCCGCGCTAATATATTTGTTCCTGCACCCAAGCTGGGCTGCTTAAATTAATTTCTGACTTCTATCTTACCGGCTGTATGGAAGCCGATCAACCGGGCTTTCGGGTAAGCGGCCGGAGTATTTTGAGCAGCTGTTTATTTTGGGAAATTTAACTTAAATTTAAAACTTAGTTTGCAGGAACATGCCCCTACCAAATCCGGCCGGATACATAAATATTTTAGAGCAGCTTAAACTCGAAATCAGGACTGCACGGGTACGCGCCACGCGCGCCGTTAACGCCGAACTGCTCCAGCTTTATTGGCGGGTAGGCAACATCATTTTAAAACAGCAGCAAACGCAGGGCTGGGGTGCCAAAATTATTCTAACGCTTTCGACCAATATCCGGCAGGAATTTCCTAATCTGCAGGTTTCTCGCCCCGCAACCTCCTGTACATGCGCCAGTTTGCTTCGGTTTATCCCGGCCATAGATTTACGCAACGGTGCTGTTCTACCACCTGAAACTACGTTGTTATGAGGTGATGGTAATTGAACTGAAAAAAAGGCAAGTTCCTGCCGGAGTCCGCGGGTAACCTTGACTTTTACTTAGCGGTGGCGGATGATTTGCTGCGAACCGAACAGTACCAACCCAGTATCGGCCTGCCGATTTGCCAGGATAAAAATAAAGTAATAGCGAATACGCCCTGAAGAATATTAATAAGCTTATTGGCCTATCGGAATATTAGGTAACCGAAGCCATTCCGGACAACCTGAAAGGCAGTTTGCCTACGATATAGGACCTGGAGCGGGAATTAAAAAGAGTCGTAAAGAATAAAACTTAATCGTATACGCTTTAACTAACGCTGCACCTGCCAGACAATCGTTTCCGGGTGTTGCCTTTGAATTACCAGTATGAACTTTCGGCCTGGATTTACAAAGTGCTGAACCGGGGTGATGCCTCGTTTAGTGCGTGGCTGCACAACCAGGGCTACGGAACCGACGGAAAACACTACAAATTATTTACCTTCTCGCGGCTGCAGGTATCCCAGTTTAAAATCCGGCAAGACCGGCTGCAGATAATCAGCCCTTCGGTATCGCTGCTGCTTTCCTTCTACACCCCGCTTTCCGCCGAAACCTTTATCACAGGTTTGTTCCGGCAGCAGAAATTCCGGTTAGGGGACGACCAAAGCCAGGTAGATTTTGAAGTAACAAATATCAGCGCCGAACCGGAGCCGGCTTTTACCGACCAGGCGCGCTTCCGGCTGCTCTCCCCGCTTTGCGTCAGTACCACCCGAATGCACGAGGGCAAATCTATGCCGCTTTACCTAGGGCCCGAGGCTCCGGAATTTGAAAAAATATTTGTTCAAAACCTGCTGAATAAATATACCGCCGGCGCCCCAACTGCCACAACTCCCCCGCTGCCAGACTTAACCGAAATAAAGCTAAAA
>JAQBNV010000513.1 GCA_028288395.1 Adhaeribacter sp.
CTTTAGCCGCCTTTCCGGAGGTAGAAATTTTGGTACAGCCCAGCCCGGTGCGCAGCTACGCCGATGCGGAATACGAAGAACTGGGCATACCGGTACAGGAGGATTTAAGTGGTTGCGATGTGCTAATGGGGGTTAAAGAGGTGCCCGTAGACCAGCTAATCCCAGATAAAACTTACCTGTTTTTCTCGCACACCATTAAAAAGCAACCGCATAACCAGAAACTGTTAAAAGCTATTCTGGCCAAAAATATTACCCTCATCGATTACGAATTATTAACCACGGA
This sequence comes from Adhaeribacter sp., assembly GCA_028288395.1. GTDB lineage: Bacteria > Bacteroidota > Bacteroidia > Cytophagales > Hymenobacteraceae > Adhaeribacter. Next base: position 284 of record JAQBNV010000513.1, read on the forward strand.
TAAGGGAGAGCGAATGGTGGCTTTTGGTTATTATGCCGGCATTGTGGGCGCCTATAACGGCATTAGAACCTACGGTAAAAAGTGGCAGCTTTTCGACTTAAAACCGGCCTGGCAATGCGTGGATATGGACGACATGGAAGAAGAATATTTTAAGGTAAGAGCCTTACCGCCTATTAAAATTGCCGTAACCGGCGGCGGCCGGGTAGCTACCGGGGCCATGGAGGTGCTGGACCGCATGGGTATCCCAAAAGTAAGTGTGTTTGATTATTTGTATAAAGATTTTTCGGAGCCCGTATATGCACAACTGCGGTCGTCGGATTACAATGCCCGCCGCGACGGTAAAGTGTGGGATACGCCGGATTTTTATGCGCACCCCGAAGAATACGAATCTACTTTCGGAAAATTTAGCCAGGTTACCGATTTACTGATGGCTGCCGCTTACTGGAACCCGGCGGCTCCGCGCCTATTTACCCCGTCCGATATGCGCCAGTCCGATTTTAAAATAAATACCATTGCCGATATTACCTGCGATATTGATGGGTCGGTGCCCAGCACCAAACGGGCATCTACGATTCTGGAACCCGTTTACGATTATAACCCCCAAACGGAGTTGCTGGAAGCGGCCTTTAGCCGTCCGGGCAATATTACGGTTATGGCCGTTGATAATTTGCCTTGCGAGCTGCCGCGCAACGCATCCCGCGACTTTGGCCGGCAGTTAATAGATGAGGTGTTTCCGCATTTATTCCGCCATGATGCGCAGGGAATCATCAGCCGGGCCACAATTGCCAGCCAAGGCAAACTGATGCCCTGTTTCGCGTACCTGCAGGATTATGCGGCCGGCAAGTAAATATTGAGGTTCCGGGAGAAGGAGAGAAGGTATATAGGAAAATAATTGCGGCTCAGTTATTTAAATCAGGAATTTAAGCTAAAACAAAACCGGTTACTCCGGGTCGGTGTCTTCGATAATAAAGCGGTTGGTGCCAGGCCGGGTAGTGAGGTCCTGGTTTTCCAGTTGCTGCAACCGGTTAAGTAGTTTTTCCTGTTGTCGCCGCAGTTTATTTAATTGCCGGCGCATGTGCAAAATTACCTCAATCCCTTCTTTGTTTACTTCTAAATCCCGGAATAGACGCAGGGTGCGCTCCAGGCGGGTTATAGATTTGTCCGGCAAAAACTCCTGGTTATTTTCTACGTGTAAAGGTACCAATCCAAAATCGGCAAACTCCCGGATTAACGTCACCTCAACGCCGTGGTGATTACAAAATTCCTCAATAGCGATATATCTCATAGCGGTTAGTTATTAGCGGTTAGCTATTAGTTGTTAGTGATTAGCAGTTAGTAATTAGCTTTAAGGAATCACCAATTAATAATTAACAATCAGCAATTAACAATCAACCACCAGCATTCAACAAAAATCGATTAACGAGCAACGATTAACGAACAACGAATTACACTTCGCGCAATTGGGCCAGTTGCCGGAATAAATCTTTTTCTTTTTCGGTTAAATGTTCGGGTAGTTGCAGGTTTATTTTTACGTACAAATCGCCGAAAGTTTCGGGTTGATTATATACCGGGATGCCTTTGCCACGCAGGCGCAACATGGTGCCAGTGCGGGTTTCGGGCTTTATTTTTATTTTTAGCTGGCCGGTTATCGTATCAATTAAAGCATCGCCACCCAGGGCGGCCTTATAAACCGGTACATCCGTTTCTACATAAATATCGTTGCCTTTGCGGGTAAAGCGCGGGTCGGGCGCAATCCGGAAAGTTAAATACAAATCGCCGGCCTCGCCGCCATTGGCTCCGGGGCCGCCGTTGCCTTTCAGCCGGATGGTCTGGCCGTCTTCTACGCCGGGTTTAATATTAATGCGCAGGTTTTTACCGTTTACCGTAATGGTTTTCCGGCCGCCGGTGTAGGCTTCCTGGAGAGGTAAACTAAGTTCAGCGGAAAAATCCTGGCCTTTAAACGAACGGCTGCGCCGAGAACCGCTTTGTTGTCTGCCACCGTCGCTGCCCATGCCACCAAAAATATCCCGGAAAAAATCGGAAAAGTTGGTTCCTTCAAAATCGCCGCCCATGTTACTGTACGTAGAACCGCCGCCCGGTTGTCCCTGCTCGTACTGCGACCAGTTGAACCCACCCGGCCCGCCGCCTGCCTGTTCGTAGCGTTTCCAGTCGGCCCCGAGCGTGTCGTATTTCTTGCGTTTTTCGTCGTCGCTGAGTACTTCGTGGGCCTCGTTAATGGCTTTAAATTTTTCTTCAGCCTCTTTATTACCGGGGTTTACATCCGGATGATATTTGCGCGCTAATTTTTTGTAATGCTTCTTTATTTCCTCTTTGGAGGCCTTCTTGTCAACTTCCAGTATATTGTAGTAGTCCTTGTAATCCACGGTAGTGTTAGATTAAGACAGGTTGCATTTAAATCGGGTATTCATACGAAAACCGTCGCCATTTGATTAAATAATGATTTTAAATTAAAGCCGGATTAATAATTTAGAACAATGAAGAATCCGGCTGTAGATAAATAATTTAGGTAACCGCTTAAGGGAAATAAAAAAGCCTCTGCCCCGGAGGAGCAAAGGCTTTTCTTAACCTTCATTTAAAATTATTGCGCTTTCATCGTATCAACTACACCATCCTTAACCGGTTGGTCTCTAACCGTAGCCGTATCGCCTTCGGTAGCCATACCTACTGAATCTAATTCTGATTCGGCGGCATCCACAGTACTTTCAGTGGCATCTTCTGCATTCTCAGCTGGTTTAGAATCGCAGGAGGCAAATGTAAAAGAAATGGCAGCGAAGGCCAGTACAGAAATTTTTGCTAGATTTTTCATAATTTCTTTATTTCTATTTTGAATTTAATACCCGGGTTAAAGAAAAGTAACCCATTTGCCTTAGATAATTTAATAATTTGTAGGCTGAAAACCTCCTGGTAACCGCCAGAATATTGCCCGCTACGCCCACCTGAAAAGCAAACGCCCCGGCCGTTTTAAGCGACCAGGGCGTTTTAATATAATTGGTTACTAATAATTACTGAGCAACAGTAGAGTCAGTAGTAGTGGTAGTAGTAGTAGTTGAATCAGTTGTAGCTGCGTCTTCAGTAGCTTCAGCACCTTCAACAGTGGTTTCAGTAGTTTCAGTTTCAGTAGTTTCAGCAGTTTTAGTTTCGCCACCGCAAGAAGCAAAAGTGAAAGAAATGGCAGCGAAAGCTAATACAGTGATTTTTGATAAATTTTTCATTGTTGTTTTAATTAGTTTTTAGTTTCTGATGTTCTTAATACTTCAGCCCACAGAAGGTAACCCGATTTGCAGAAGAATTTTATTAAATATTTTGCTGAAGCCAGTTGATTAGTTAATATTCAGATGTTTATGGTGGAATATTTTTATTCTTTTTTACTTTAGCTAGCTCCTGTTTAAATATTAAATAAAGGATGCCGGTAAAGAATTTGCCGTAGTACCGGAGCGGTTGTATTTTTGGCAAAAAGCCGAAATAATTTCCAGAATAATTTATATCGAAATTTATGCTTTTACGCCAATTTTGTTTCCTGCTTCTTCTTGGTTACGGGTGCGGCCGGCAAGTTGTAGCCCAATCTTTAGGGCCCGATAAAGCCATTGTGCAATATATTCAAACCGCTTACCCGGATTTGCGGAATTTATACCAGCACCTCCATACCAATCCCGAATTGTCGTTTCAGGAGAAAAACACGTCGGCCCGGATAGCCACCGAATTAAAAAACCTGGGCTTTGCCGTTACGCAAAATGTTGGCGGTTATGGGGTAGTAGGCGTTTTGAAAAACGGCAGCGGCCCCACCGTTTTAATCCGGACCGATTTAGATGCTCTGCCTATTTTGGAAGAGACTGGTTTGCCATACGCGAGTAAGGCTTTGGGTAAAAATGATGAGGGCAAGGAGGTACCCGTGATGCAGGCTTGCGGCCACGATATTCACATGACAGTTTTTGCCGGCGTGGCTAAAACCCTGGTAAAATTTAAAAATAACTGGAAAGGCACCCTGGTTTTAATCGGGCAGCCCGCCGAGGAGCGGAGCGGCGGAGCGAAAGCGATGCTGCAGGAAGGTTTATTTACTAAATTCCCGAAGCCCGATTATTGCGTAGCGTTGCATTCAAATGCCAATATTCCGGCCGGCCAAGTAGGTTATACCGAAGGCAATATTATGGCCAACGTGGATGCCGTAGACATAACCGTGCGAGGGATTGGCGGCCATGGCGCCGTACCGGACAAAGCCAAAGACCCGGTAGTACTGGCGGCTCAACTGGTAGTGGCCCTGCAAACCATCGTCAGCCGCGAAACCTCGCCTTTTCAGCCGGCGGTAGTTACCGTTGGTTCTATTCATGGCGGTACTTCCTTTAATGTAATCCCCGACGAAGTAAAATTGCAGCTTACCCTGCGGTCTTATAGCGATGAAGTGCGGAACAACACCATCGCCAGCATTAAGCGCATGGCCGATGGCCTGGGCCGGGCGGCTGGCCTACCGGAAAACAGGTTGCCCCTGGTTACGGTGCGCGACCAGTTTACGCCTTTTACCTACAACGATATTCCGCTAACGCGCCGCCTGACGGCCTCTTTCAAGCGGGCTTTAGGTCCGGGAAATGTGGTAGAAACGCCGCCCTCCATGGTAGGCGAAGACTTTTCTTTCTACGGCCGCACCGAAGCTAAAATTCCCATTTGCATGTTCTGGCTGGGTACCGTAGAACCGGCTAAAATAGCCGAGAGCAAAGCAAAAGGAACCGAACTGCCGGGCTTACACTCGGGTAAGTTTGCCCCCTTGCCAGAACCCACCATCAAAACCGGTGTGCTAGCCATGACTGCGGCCGTGCTGGATTTATTTAATGGCATAAAATAAAACCGGATCTGTTTAACAGGGCTCTAAATTTAATATTCATCAGTTGCAACCAGTACAAGTATTTTTAAGCTGGTACCTAAGTTAGCAACTGTTAGGTGCCCAAAAAGGACTTCTGCTTTTTTATTGGCTTTTTCGCAGATAATTTCGGTGATAGACGTTAACTCCGCCATTTCCAGGTCGGCTTCAGGGCCTGATTGGATAATTAATAAGATTTCTTTAGCCTCCGCAATAGCATTTAATAGCATGGAAGGAGGGGAAAGCGCTTGGCGAATGGCCTCGGCGGCCCGGTTTACCCCTTGTGCAGTTCCCATACCGGCTAATGTTACTTTTCCGGATAAAACTGATTGTATATCCTTAAAATCAATATTTATTTC
>JAQBNV010000517.1 GCA_028288395.1 Adhaeribacter sp.
TATTGCTTCTTACGATGGACATCTGGAAGCTTCCCGGCTTTTATTGCAAGCCGGGGCCGATGTTAATGCCCAGGATAATAGCGGCAACACAGCTTTGATGGGTATTTGTTTTAAAGGCTACCCCGAAATTGGTCAGTTGCTGCTGGCACACGGCGCCAACCTGGATTTACAGAACGGCAGTGGCGGTACCGCCCTGATGTTTGCCACTTTATTTGGCCGCAACCAGATGGTTAAGCTAGTACTGGAGGCAGGCGCTGATACTTCTATCCAGGATAAACGAGGCCTTACTGCCCTGGACCTGGCCCTGCAGCAAGGGAACGAAGAAGCGCTGCGACTCCTCCAGCCCCTGCCCGAAAGTTAAGATTTATTATTACCTACTTCCTGGCCTGGCTGATTTTGCGAGGCTTAAAACATTTCTGTATCTTTTTTGCTTATACCCGTAAGTATACTCCGTAAAGAATATTTATACAAAACATAACTCCTCAAAATATTCCCGTTATGCAAGCAGAAAAAGATAATCAACCGTCACCAAACGTAGTAGAAGAAGGCGAAAAAGTAACCGGCGGCGAAGCAGCATCCGGCCAGGACCCCCAGGAAACAAGCCCGGCAGCTGCGCCCGCCAGTGATACAGAATCTGCCCCCGACCAGGAAACAAAGAAAGAAGACATGACCGGCTATAACGAACACCCTGATCAGGAAAAAGTAGGGGGCGGTTGATCCGATAGTAAATATTTTTACCAAATATTTACTATCGGCTAAGTTTTAACTGTTTCGGCATTTCAAAGTGGCGTGGCTTACTTGCTCCGGCTGCGCCGCAAACTAACGGGAGATAAATTCCTGTCGTAACCTGTTCCTGCGTTGTACTTCCTTTCAGATAGGTTGTTACGTTAAGGCTATGAGCAGTTGGGCCAGGTTTCTTTTCCACGACAACTTAAACGACTTTTTACGGCCCTCCACCAGAAATACGTGGACAAAGTACCAATTTACCGGTTCACCGGCCGTAAAAGACGCCATCGAGGCAATTGGGGTACCGCATCCCGAGGTAAATATTTTACTGGTAAACCAGGTACCGGCATCATTTCTGCATCCCCTGCCACCCAACGCGCAGGTAGAAGTTTATCTGGCTAATCCGCACCGGATCTGGCCCCCAAATTACGCCTTACAAGCCGCGCTGCCGGCATCCGATGGCTTTATTCTGGATGTGCACCTGGGCAAACTGGCAAAATCCCTGCGCCTGCTGGGTTTTGATACCTTTTATAAAAATAATTATTCCGATAAAATTATCGCCGAAATAGCCCACCGGGAAAATCGCCGGGTGCTTACCCGCAATGTAGGCTTATTAAAACAAAAAATTATCTGCTGGGGTTATTGGCTGCGCTCGCAAAATCCTGTAATGCAATTGGCCGAAGTAATGGCTTATTTTGATCTTAAGGAAAAAGTGGCACCATTTACCCGTTGCCTTGCCTGTAATGGCCAGCTGGCTGCCGTAGCCAAAGAATCAGTTCTGGCATTATTACCGCCTAAAACCCGGTTATATTTTAATCAGTTTTACCGGTGCCCGGTTTGTGCAAGAATATATTGGCCCGGCTCTCATTTTGAAAAAATGCAGGAATTTGTAAAGCGCGTAGAGGCTACCTGACCAAGCAACTACAACAAATATTACTACGTAACTTTTTTAATATAAATTATAAATTATTTAACTCCTATTAGGATTATTATTTCGGAGAAAAGCACCTACCGTGGCCGTTTTTTTCGTTACAACAGCTTAAGCATTAATGCTTTTAAACAAACACCCTGACTACCAATTAATCAATTCTTTTATTATATTTGTTTAGATGCTGCTTTTAAGGTTTTCCATTATGAACAACCGACTTCTAATCATTTTTGCCTTGGGATTACTGCTGGCTACGCAAGCCCGCGCCACCGAAATATTGATACCCATGGACGAAACGCAGAAAGACCACCTGAAAGCCTATGGGGTGGCGTATTGGGTTTTACAAAACCAACAGGAAGTAGACTGGTTGCTAAATTACCGGGGCGGCAGTTTTGCCTTTGTACACTCGGCCAAAACCGAGAATGAACTGATGGTGCGCGGCGTTACCTATTCGGTTATTTCGGATGCCCAGTACCAGTCTGTTGTAAGCCAGATTAGCAACCCGGAGGTGAACATGGACGTGATGAAATTGGAAAAAATGCCTAAGATCGCGGTTTATTCACCTAAAACGGCGGCACCTGGCGAAGATGCCGTTACCCTGGTGCTTACTTATGCCGAAATTCCTTATGACGTGATATTTGACGAGGAGGTGCTGGACCAGAAACTTTTGAAATACGATTGGTTGCACCTGCACCACGAAGACTTTACTGGTCAGTATGGCAAATCTACGGGTCGCCGGCGCTACCAGGAAAGGCAAATGGAACAGGAAGAAGCTGAACGCCTCTCCCGTAAATTCGGGTTTAAGAAAGTATCGCACATGAAACTGGGCGTGGCCAAGAAAATAAAAGAATTTGTGGCTGGCGGCGGCTTTATGTTTGCCATGTGCTCCGCCACTGATACTTACGATATTGCCTTATCGGCTGAAGGTGTCGATATTGTGGACGCCGTGTTCGATGGTGACGACGTAGATCCCCAGGCCCAGCAGAAACTGGATTACAGCAAAACATTTGCTTTTAAAGATTTCATCATAAGCCTGAGCGCTTCCGAAAGAGGATTTTCCAGCATCGATAACCAACGTTGGGAACGGAATATTTCCCGCGAAGATGATTTCTTTTCCTTATTCACGTTTTCGGCCAAATACGACCCCATTCCTACCATGCTCACGCAAAACCATGAGAAAACCATTAAAGGGTTTATGGGCCAGACGACTGCGTTTAAAAAAGGACAGGTAAAATCGGAGGCTACCATTATGGGCGAAACCAAAGCCGCCAACGAAGTGCGTTACATGAACGGCACCGCGGGCAAAGGCACCTGGACTTTTTACGGTGGTCACGACCCGGAAGCCTACCAACCGCGGGGCAATGATTACCCTACCGATCTGTCCCTACACCCCAATTCACCGGGTTATCGCCTCATCCTGAACAATATTTTATTTCCGGCTGCCAAAAAGAAAAAACAGAAAACTTGATTACAGTTAGAAGTAAACAGTTAGCAATGAACAGTTGTGGGTAGACAGCTTTTGGTAATTGGTTTTGCCCGGTGGTAAAGGAATAAGATGCTCTTCAAGTTACCGCTGTTGTTTCCTAAGCAACCTTGTTATCCAGCAAGAAACTTTTTATACCCAAGTAATTTTGTCCTGCTCCATAACGGCCATAGACGAAGCTAACTGTTTACTATCAACTTTGAAGCACCAAAGCGGCTATACAGAAAACATCAATTATCAGCAGCGGCCAGGTTACATCTTCTTTTTTACCGGTTATTAATTTCAGCGCGGTCCAGGATAAAAATCCCCAGATAATACCCTGCGTAATGGAGTACGTAAACGGAATCAGTGCCATAGCCAGGAAAGCCGGAATAGCCTCATCGAGTTGTAACCAATTTATTTTAACCACCGGCCGTATCATAAATACACCTACCAGCACGAGGGCCGGCGCAGTAGCAATGGCCGGAATAACGGATAACAAAGGGGCTAAAA
>JAQBNV010000536.1 GCA_028288395.1 Adhaeribacter sp.
AATTATTAGGTTTTAGTTTACAAGTCAAATACTTATGCATAATAAAAATTATTCATTCGGTATTTGAAAAGAAAATAATACGATAGAGAAAATATTTATGGAGGCAAAAAAGAACCACAAGCTTAACCAGAAGGCTCATTTTATAGCATGAAGAAAACCTGCTCTTTTTTATACCTGATTTTATTTCTGAATACCGTGGGTTTGGCGCAGCTTAAAGTTATCCTGGACGCCGATATCGACTCGGATGTAGACGATGTAGAAGCCCTGGTCATGGTGCATACTTTAGCCGACCAAAAGAAAATAGATTTTCTGGGAGTAATTGTTACGAGTGATGATCCGTATGCGGCTGTTTGCACTTCGGCCATTAATAAATATTTTGGCCGCCCGCGCTTGCCGATTGGTGTCCTGAAAAACCAGGCGAATCTCAAAAATCACTCCCGGTATACCCGCCAGGTAGCCGCCGAATTTCCGCACGCATTAAAATCGCACGATAAAGCAAAAGATGCGACGGCAGTTTATAGAAAATTACTTAGCCAAAGCCCGGATTCATCGGTTGTCATTATTACCATCGGGCATTTGTCTAATCTGCAAAACCTGTTAAAATCTGGTAGCGATAAATATTCGGGGTTAACCGGGAAAGAACTGGTAAATAAAAAAGTGGCTAAATGGTTGTGTATGGGCGGCCAGTTCCCCGAAGGAAAAGAAGCCAATTTCTACCGGCCCGATCCGGGTTCTACAGTTTATTGCCTGCAAAACTGGGAAAAGCCGGTGATTTTTGCGGGTTGGGAAGTGGGTGATAAAATTAAAACCGGCGGCGAATTTTTAAAAAAAAAGCTTACCCCGGTCAGTCCGGTTTACCGGGCCTACGAGTTATACAACAACTTTAAAGGACGGGCGAGTTGGGATCAGGTGGCGGTATTTTTATTAACAGCAGAAGCAGGTAAATATTTTGAAGTAATTAATGGTGGTTACTGCCTGGTAAATGCCGATGGCAGCAATAAATGGGTGCCGGGTGAAGCGAGCAACCAGGCTTATGTGCAATTTAAACCGGGCGTTAACTACGAAGAAATTGGCCGCCTGATGGATGATATGAATATAAAATAAGCATCTTTAGTAGTTAAAACATCTTTTCGCGTGCAACCTTAAACCAGCTTTTATGCCGATGAAAAAGTCCCTACCGCTAATCTTTAGTTTAGCTTTCCTGGTATTATCAGCCCAGGCACAAACCAAAACAACCGCTAAAAATGAAACTGCTAAATCAGCAGCTGGCAAAACCATCACGCTATCTAAAGCTGCCCTGCAGGATAAAATTAAAGGTGGCTGGGCGGGCCAGACCATTGGCGTTACGTTTGGCGGACCTACCGAATTCCGGTTTAACGGCACCATGATAAACGATTACGTGCCCATTGCCTGGTACGATGGCTACCTCGAAAAAACCATGAAAGAGAACCCGGGCTTGTACGACGATATTTACATGGACCTGACCTTTGTGGGTATTTTCGAAAAGAAAGGCTTGGATGCGCCGGTTAAGGATTTTGCCGATGCCTACGCCAAGGCGGGTTATATGCTCTGGCACGCGAATCAAGCCGGTCGCTACAATATTTTGCACGGCATGGCTGACCCGCAATCCGGGCATTGGCTAAACAACCCGCACGCTGATTGTATTGATTACCAGATTGAAGCTGATTTTGCCGGCCTGATGTCGCCGGGAATGCCCAATACCGCCTCCCAAATAAGCGATAAAATTGGCCATATTATGAACTACGGCGATGGTTGGTATGGCGGCGTATACGTAGGCGCCCTGTATGCGCTGGCTTTTACCTCCGATAATATTCCTTACATCGTAAGCGAAGCCCTGAAGACCATTCCGGCACAAAGCGATTTTTACCGGTGCATGCGCGACGTAATAAAATGGCACCAGCAATATCCGAACGATTGGAAAAGAACCTGGTTTGAAGTGCAGCGCAAATGGACAGACGAGGTGGGGTGCCCCGAAGGGATTTTTGTGCCTTTTAACATTGATGCCAAGGTAAATGCCGCTTATGTAATTATGGGTTTACTTTATGGTAACGGCGATTTTACCAAAACCATGGAAATCAGTACGCGTGCCGGTCAGGATTCTGATTGTAATCCGTCGTCGGCAGGTGGTATTCTGGGCACGGTGGTGGGGTACAATAAAATTCCGGCTTACTGGAAAATGGGTTTAGCGGCCGCCGAACCTATTGATTTTAAATATACCACCATGTCGTTGCAGGATGTGTATGAAATAGGCTATAAACATGCTTTGCAAAATATTAAACGCAACGGCGGCCGCGAAACCCCGGATGGAGTGCAGATCATTTCCCAAATTCCGCAGCCGGTCCGGTTCGAGAAGAGTTTTGCGGGTATTTACCCCGTGGAGAAAAGAAGTATCCGGCAAGATTTGAAAGATGTGTTTACCTTCGATTTTGAAGGCACAGGTTTTGTACTGCGCGGTGAAGCCCGACGAACAAATAATGCCCAGCCGGAAAACGCCGCTTTAAAAGTAGAAGTTTACCTCGACGGTAAATTAATTGAAACAGCCGATTTGCCGGTTAGCTTTACCACCCGCCGACACGAAATAACCTGGAAATACCAGCTGCCCCGGCAAAAACATACGGTCCGGTTAAAACTGCTCAACCCACCCGAAGGCTATACCGTGCACCTGGGCGAAATAATTATTTACGCCGACCAACCCGCCAAAACCGCTCATAAATAAATTAAACCACCATCAGTTAAATAATTAAAACCAACCAAACCGACCATGTTTATACTGGAAAATTACGGCCTGGCCGTTGCTTTTTGCCTTGTTACGATGATTTGCTGGGGTTCCTGGGCGAATACGCAGAAACTGACCGATAAAACCTGGCGCTTTGAATTATTTTACTGGGATTATGTAATCGGTATATTGCTCCTCGCATTGCTGGTTGCTTTTACGTTAGGCAGCACCGGCGACCAGGGTCGCAATTTTCCCGATGACGTTGCCCAGGCTGATGCTGTACATATCAGATCGGCCCTGATTGGTGGCGCGGTTTTTAACGTGGCTAATATTTTACTCATCGCGGCTATTTCTATTGCGGGTATGTCGGTCGCTTTCCCGGTGGGCATCGGAATTGCCTTAATATTAGGGGTAATTGATAATTACGCCGATAACCCAATTGGTAACGCAGGTGTTTTGTTTGGGGGCGTGGGGTTGGTGGCATTAGCTATCCTTTTAAATGCTGCCGCTTATAAACGATTAACCAGCACTACTCCTAAAGTTTCTACCAAAGGCTTGGTGCTGGCAGTGGTAAGTGGGTGCTTAATGGGCTTGTTTTACGGCTTTGTGGCCAGTTCGATGGCGAAAGATTTTGCCCGGCCGGAAGCTGGTTTCCTAACCCCCTATACAGCCGTAGTATTTTTTGCCATAGGAATCTTTTTGAGCAATTTTATCCTGAATACCATTTTAATGAAAATGCCATTTGAAGGCACGCCGGTATCTTATGCCGACTATTTTAAAGGCAGCGGCCGAAGTCATTTAATGGGCATACTGGGTGGTGTAATCTGGTGCCTTGGCATGTCGTTTAATATTATTGCGTCGGGCAAAGCCGGACCAGCTATATCTTATGGTTTGGGCCAAGGTGCTACTATTATAGCTGCTCTCTGGGGTATTTATATCTGGCGCGAATTTAAAGCGGCCCCGCCCGGTACGAGTAAACTGTTAAATTTAATGTTATTGTTTTACGTGGTGGGGATCGGGCTGATTATTGCTTCCCGGTCGATGTGAATATTTTTTTCAGCCTGTTTTTCAGCTGACTTTTGAATGCTTGAACCAATGTCTTAGATTAGACAAAAAATAGTTGGGTATATAAATTTGGCGTACCAATTTTTCGCTCTTTAAATAAAAACGTAACGACTATAATTGGCTGGTCATGTACGGTAGCAAAAATATTCTCCGGTGAGGAAGAAGAAGCAAGGTTTATTTATTATATTTTCATTTAGCAATTCAAGTACATAATTAAAAGATGAAGTACCTCCCCGTATTTATTTTAGCGTCCCTTATTATTGCCAGCGGCTTTTCCGGCTGTAAACCAGGGTCAGTTAGTGCATCAGATAAAAAGAATCCAGTTAAAATTATTTTGGATAGTGATATTGGCCAGGACTGCGACGACGCGGCGGTAATGGCGTTGATGCACAAATTTGCGGACAACGGGGAAGCTGAAATATTGGCCACCATGTTTCCGATGCAGGACCCCATGGGCGCTCCGGCCATGGATGTAATAAATACTTTTTACGGTCGCCCGAATATTCCTATTGGCACGTACAAAGGCAATTATAAGTACCTGGGTGAGTTACACGATCACTATAATACCAAGCTGGCGAAGGCATTTCCGCACGATTTAAAACATGGTACCGAAGCGCCGGATGCCATTGCCTTGTACCGGGAAATACTCGCAAAGCAACCAAATAAAAGCGTGGTAATTGTAGCCGTAGGCCCCGAACTTCTATTAGCTGATTTATTGAAATCCGGCCCAGATAAATACAGTAAATTAAATGGCCGCGATTTGGTAAAAAAGAAAGTAAAGTTGTTATCGGTAATGGGCGCCGGCTTTCCAAATGACCAGGAATGGAATATTAAAATAGCACCCCTGGCGGCTAAACTGGTAGCCGAAACCTGGCCTACGCCCATCGTTTACAGCGGCAACGAAATAGGCCAGGCTATCCGCACGGGTAGCCGCCTGCTCACCGAAACGCCACCGAATAACCCGGTAAGAGCCTCCTTCGAAAACCACCCGTTTGTAGATAAAGCTACGAAAGATCGCCAGAGTTGGGACCAAACCGCAATGCTTTTTGCCATCAAAGGTTCCCAGGATTACTGGGCTTTGGAAAGCAACGGGTATAATTTTATAGACGAAACCGGTAAAAACGAATGGCGCCAGGATGTAGATAAAGACCACAGTTATTTAACTTTAAATAAGCCAGCCGCCGAGATAAAAAAGATTAT